>DATNFQ010000199.1:0-9492 GCA_035606295.1 Patescibacteria group bacterium | reverse complement strand
CCCGGGCGTGAACCCGATCCTCGCAGCGGTCGCGCTGGTGGTGGTGGCGGGAACGGTGGTCGCCGTCGCCGCCCGTCCCCCTCGCGTCGCCATCCTCGGGCTGGCGATCGTGCTCATCGGTTCGCCGGTGCTCGCAGATCCGCTACCCGCACCGCTCGGGCTGGCGTCGCGGTTCGTCGGGGCGATCCTGATGGCCTACCTCCTATGGATCGCGGCGCGCGACCGTGGGCGCGTCCGCGGTCCGAGCCCGCTGACCGGCGGCTCCCGTATCGGGTGGCCGGCGGAGGCGCTGATGGCGGCGTCGGCATTCGTGGTGGGGTTCGCGGCCCACGGGCTCGGCGCCCCGGCGCTCGGTTCGTCCTTGTCGAGCGCGGCCGGTTTCGCTGTCGCGGCGCTCGCGGTCTCAGCGACGGTGACGGGCGTCGACGTGCTCCGCGTCGGCCTCGGCTCCCTGCTGCTGATCGATGGCGCGCTGCTGGTCCGCGTCGGCCTCGGCGGCACGCCCGACCAGCTCGAGCAGCTGGTGACCACCGCGACCCTCATCGTCGTCGCGGCCGCGATCGCGACCCTGGCCCGTGCCGCGCTCGCCGACGGAGCGGGCGCGTTCGACTTCTCACTCGAGGGGCGCGGCTCGCGCCGGCGCGAACCGGATGCCCACCCGATCGAGCAGCAGGTCGGCGACGTCGTCCGATGACCGGATGAGCCTGCTCCCGTTCCTGCTCCTCACGGGTCTTGGTGCGATCGCGGTCGTCGCACTCAGGGCTCGGCCGCGCATCGCCACACCGGTCGGCGTCGCGATCCTTTTTCTCGCGGTGCTGGCCGCCGCCCTGATCCGGCCGAGCCAATCGATCGCCATCGGGACATCGGGCATCGCGACGACCGAGTACCTGCGCATCTTCCTGTTGCTCGCCGCCCTGGCCACGCTCCTCCTGGCGATCGTCGCCGAGGCGACCGAGGACCGCGGCGACGCCCCCGCCGTCGCGCTCGGGATCCTCGCGACCTGCGGACTGGCGCTGTCGCTTCCCGACGCCCGCGTGGCCGTGCTCGCCGCGACCGCGGCCGGGGCGTTCGGAGCGCTCGTCACGCTCGTGCCCGACCGAGGGCGGACGGGTGCGACCGTCGGGACGCGTGTCCTCCGCGCGACCGCGGTATCCGGCACGATGGCCATCGCCGCCACCGCATGGATCGGGCGCGACCTGAGTGAGCTCGCGGCCCAGCCGATCGTGTTCGGGCTCGCCTACCTCGCGTTCGCCCTCGCGGTCGCGATCCGCTTCGGAGCGATCCCTGCGCACCGCTGGGCGGCCCGGCTGACGGACGCGGTGCCCGAGACGACCCTGCCGCTGGTCACCGCGATCGCGCCCGCGGCGCTGGCGATCATCGCGCTGGCGTGGGCGGACGCATCGATCGCTCCCCTTGCGCTCGACCTCACATCCGTGCGCTTCGTCGTCCTCGCCGTCGCGATCGCGTCGATCTTCCTTGCGTCGGTCGCGGCGTTCATCCAGGACGACATCGAGCACATCGTGGGCTACGCCATCGTCGGCGACGCCGGAGTCGTGATGCTGGCGGTCGCGGCGCTGGACCCCGAGGCGTGGGCACCGGCCCGCATCTGGATCCTCGCCTTCGTCGTCGCCCGAAGCGCGTTCGCGGCTTGGGCGGCGGCGTCCCGAGCGACGTTCGGGACGGGTCGCGTGACGGAGCTCCGCGGCTGGGCGCTCCGGGCGCCGATCCTCGGCGTCGTCCTGGGCCTTGTCGTCGTCGCAAGCATCGGTCTGCCTGGGCTCGCCGCAGCGGAGGCGCGCGGTCAGCTGATCACGCTGGTCCTCGATGGTCCGCTCGCGATCGTCGTGATGCTGGGGACCCTGAGTCCTCTCCTCTATTACGGGCGGCTCTTCGCCGTCGGTCTTGGGCGCTCGGCGGGTCTCGAGCGCGTCGGCTGGCGGCCCGTCCTCGACCGGGTCGATCTCACGAACCTGCGGGTCTCACTCTGGAACGCCTGGGCCGATAACCGGAACGTGACGGCTACCGCCGGTGCCGCGGTGCTGGCGATCCTGGCGTTGTTCGTGTCGGCCGGCGCCTTTGGCGGTCCGCAGGCGGCCGCCGGGTTACCCCCGGTCGTCGGAGGAAGCAGCGAATCCTTCACGCCGGGCGAATCGGGACCTCCGGCGGAGTCGGACACGCCGACGGTCGAGCCGTCAGCTGGCGCCGAGTCGCCGGCGCCGTCTTCCGCTGAGCCGCCAGGGCTCTCGCCGGAGCCCTCATTCGAGCCGCCGCCGACGGCCTCACCGTCCTAGGCAGGAATCCACCCACCTGGGCGGCGATCACCCGGCAGGATCACTCTTCCGGGGCGAGCACCCAGCGGTCGACGTCACGCTCGTACTCGTGCAGCTCATCGCCGCTGAACCAGAGATCGAGCTCGGTCGCCGCGGCCTCGGGCCCATCCGACGCATGGACGATGTTCTGCGCGGTCTCGAGCGCGAAGTCCCCGCGGATCGTGCCCGGTGCCGCCTCATGCGGACGCGTCGCGCCGTTGATCGCGCGGACGACCGCGATCGCGTTCGGACCCTCGAGGGCGAGCGCGACGAGCGGCGCCGACGTGATGAAGTCGACGAGCCCGGTGAAGAACGGCTTCTCGCGGTGGGCGGCATAGTGCCGCTCGGCGAGGTCGCGATCGACCTGGACGAGCTTCAGTCCCACGATCTTCAGCCCCCGCTCCTCGTACCGCGTGAGGATCCGACCGGCCAGCTGGCGCTGGACGCCGTCGGGCTTGACGAGGACGAGGGTGCGTTCGGTCACGCGGGGTCTCCTTCTGGCGAGGGTGGGTCGGGTGGCGGGCCTGCCGGCTCGCCGGACGTGGACGGATCAGATGGACGGGCCGCGTCGGCGTAGGCACGCCGCGCGTCGAGCTCCCGGCCGACGAGACGATACGCATCGCCGCGCACGAACGCCAGACCGGGATCGTGCCGGTCGCCGATGACGTCGATCACCGCCGGCGCGAGGGCCGGTGCGATGCGCAGGACGAGTGCGAGCTGGAGTGCCGCGCCACCCGTGTCCCCGGACTCGAGCAGCTGGCGACCCATGTCGAGCGCTTCCTCCCCCGACGGCAGCGACGCGTCGACGGCCGCAGCCGATTCGGCCTCGGCCTCGGCGGCCGCCGCGAGGTCGTCATCCCATAGACCTGCGCCGGCATGGCCGTCGGGTTGCCCCGTGCCGTCCTGTGTCGCCAGCGTCGCCGCCGCTGCGCCATCTGCGGCACTTGGACCAGCGGTCGAACGCGCTCGTCGCCCGCCGGTGCCGCGACCCGGATGCGGGCTATCGAACATCGTCGTCGGTGACGGCGCTGGCGCAGCGGGGTCAGGCGGCCATGCCGGGCTGCGTGGCATCCCGGCGAAGATCGCGTCGATCGATCCATCCGAGATCGCAAGGACCTTCGCAGCGAGCCGGCGCGCCTCACTCGGGCGGCCGCGAGCGGCTGCGGCTTCCGCAGCGACGATGAGCGCCAAGACCGGCCCCTCGTCGTCATCGATGACCAGCGCGGCCGCCTCGCCGGCGCCCACGATGTCGCCTGTCCGCCAGCGGACCTCGGCAAGGTCGACCACACCTTCCGCGTCAAGCATGTCCTTGCCGGCGAGGGTCTCGAGCTCGGCACGGGCAAGCGACAACGAACCGAGCCGAAGATGCAATCGAGCGAGGACCAGGTCCGGCGAGCGCTGCGTCGCCGTCGCCGACGGGTCACTCATGCGGGAAGACGAAGATGGCGGTCGAGCCCGCGGAGGGCGCGACCCGGGGCGACCGCGGCGAGGCGCAACCCGTCGTCGACGACGAGCGTCGCGGCGAGCCGCTGGATGTCGTCCGCTTTCACGGCCGCGACCTCGACGAGCGCCTCGTCGACGGTCAGGACTCGGTCGTGCAGCGCTTCCTGGCCGCCGATCCACGACGCGACGTGGCGGGTCTCATCCATGCGCAGCTCGAGGCCACCGGACAGGTAGCGCTTCGCCCGCTCCAGTTCGTCGGCGGGGATCGGTTCATCGCGCAGGCGGACCAGCTCCACGATGATCGCCTTGAGCGCGTCATCCAGGGCGTCCGGATCGACGCCCGCGGAGATCTCGAGGGCGCCGGCGTCGGCGTAATCGACGAGCCCCGACGAGATGTCGTAGGCGAGCCCGAGCTCCTCCCGGACCGATTGGAAGAGGCGGCTGCTCATCCCATCGCCGAGGACGGCGTTCAATAGCGACAACGTCCAGGCATCGGGGTGATCGCGCCGCAGTGCCGGCAGGCCCACGACGAGTTGGGCCTGCGCGGTCGGGCGCTTGCCGACGAGCACGCGCTCACCCGCGGGCAGCGCCGGCGCCGGCGCGAACCCCGGGATCGTGCCGTTGCCGGTCCCGAATGCGTTCGCCGCGAGCTGCACCGCAGTCTCGTGGTCGATGTCGCCCGCCACCGCGACGACCGTGTTGGCCGGTCGGTACGTCGTGCGCCAGAAGTCGCGGATCGTCTCGTCGGGGAGTGCGCGGATCCCTGCCTCCTCGCCGCAGATCTCGCGACCGAGTGGTCCATCGCCGAACATCGCGGTCTGGAACAGGATCTGGGCGTACTCGGTCGGGTCGTCCTGATAGCCACGGATCTCTTCGACGATGACGCTGCGCTCGCCCTCGATCTCATCGGTGCTCAGTGTCGGGCGGACGATCAGCTCGCCGACGACGTCCATCCCGAGGCGCGCCTCGCGGTGCGGGACGCGGACCCAATAGACGGTCGATTCTCGGTCGGTCGCCGCGTTGAAGGAGCCGCCCGCGCCCTCGATCGCTTCGCTGATCGCGCGGGTCGTCGGATAGGCCTTCGTGCCCTTGAAGGTGAGGTGCTCCATGAAGTGGGCGACGCCGGCCTCCGCGGCGCTTTCCAGGCGCGAACCGGCCAGGACGTACGCTGCGATGGAGACCGAACGTGCCCCGGGCACCCGGGAGCTGATGACGCGCGGCCCCTCAGCCAGCGCGGTCCGTTCGAACATCGCGACGGATGGTACAGGAAGGTCCCCGCTCGACCGCCCGAGCCAGCCACGCCCTACCGGCAGCCCCGATGAGCGCGTCGCGACCCCGCTATCCTGTGCCCGGACCCGCTCGGTCCCGTCCTGAGGAGGCCCGGTCGCGTGCCGGTGGAGGAGGAGGTCCTGGTATGACCCGACGACCGTCGTGGCTGATGGTCCTGATGACCGTGGCCGTCATCGTTGGCGCGTGTTCGAGTGGCGGAACGGCCACGACGGCGCCGACCGCGGCCACGTCGGCCGAGGCGTCCGCCTCAGGCTCGACCGAACCGTCCGCCAGCGCCGGCGGCTCGCCCGCCTCGGCCGACTGCGCCGGCACCGGTGCCCAGGGTGGCGCGGATCTGCAGATCCCCGATGTCGAAGCGGGCAAGTTCAACGTCGCGATGGTCCTCATCGGCCCACACGACGACGGCGGCTGGAGCCAGGCCCACTACGAGGGTCTGCAGTACATGTGCCAGAACGTGCCCGACACGCATGTCGCGTACATCGAGCTGGTGCCGGAAGGCGTCGACTCGGAGCAGGTCTTCCGCAGCCTCGCACGGAAGGGCTTCAACTTCATCATCGGCACCTCGTTCGGCTACATGGACCCGATGGCCACCGTCGCCGAGGAATTCCCCGACATCACGTTCCTCCACCTGACGGGCTACAAGTCGAACGGCAAGAACTTCGGCAACTTCTTCGGCGCGATGGAGGACTTCAAGTACCTCGCCGGCATGCTGGCCGGTTCGCGGGCGAAGAAGGACGGCAACCCGAAGCTCGGCTACATGGCGACCTTCCCGATCCCCGAAGAGCTGCGGCTCGGCAACGCGATCATGCGCGGCGCCAAGGTCACCTGCCCCGAGTGCACGATGGACATCCGCTTCATCAACACCTGGCACGATCCGGTCAAGGAGCGTGACGGCGCAGCCTCGCTGTTCGATGCCGGCGCCCAGGTCGTCTTCACCGGCGCCGACACGCCGGCCGCTGCCGACGTCGCCCAGGAGAAGGGCAAGTGGGGCGTCACCTACGACCACCCGAGCTCCTGTCACGTCGAGAAGTGCCTGACGGCGCCGTACTGGATCTGGGGTCCGGAATACGCCCGGATCGCCGAGAAGGTGAAGGCCAAGACCTACACCGCCGGCTACGAGTACTTCGACGCGGACTCCAAGGCGATGGGCCTCTTCGGCTTCATGGACGGCGAGACCCCGCAGCCCGGCATCGCCGACCTGCCCGCGGAGGACGTCACCAAGGTCAAGGAGACCCTGGCGACGATGCTCGGCAGCAGCACGGCTCGCTTCGACATCGTCTTCAACGGCCCGATCAAGGACAACACCGGCAAGGAACTGCTGCCCGCCGGGCAGAAGCTCCAGCAGTCGGACCTCGACCAGTTCCCGCCAGGTGCCCCAGGATCGGAGTGCACGACCTGCATGTACTGGTGGAACGACGGCATCACGGTGGAACTGCCGAAGCTGTCCTAGACCGACCTGATCGATGGGCGTCGGCTGACCGGCGCCCATCGAGATCCGTCTCAGACCGATGACGGCGACGGAGCCACTCGCGCCCCCGGTCGCGTCGTCGTCGAACGCCCTCGAAGCGGTCGGGATCGTCAAGTCGTTCCCGGGCGTGCTGGCGAACGACCACGTCGATCTCGACCTCCGACAGGGCGAGATCCACGCCCTGCTCGGCGAGAATGGGGCCGGCAAGAGCACGCTCATGAACGTCCTCGCCGGGCTGTATCGCCCGGACGAGGGCGTCGTCCGCGTCGATGGCCGGGCCGTCGACTTCCGCTCGCCGCGCGATGCGATCGCGGCGGGCATCGGCATGGTCCACCAGCACTTCACGCTCGTGCCGTCGCAGACGGTCGCCGAGAACGTGCTGCTCGGCCTCGACAAGCCACGTTTCCGTCTCGACCTGAAGCGCACCGAGGCCGACGTCGACCGCGTCGCGCGCGATGTCGGGCTCAAGGTCGACGCACATGCCCGGATCTGGCAGCTATCGGTCGGCGAGCAGCAACGCGTCGAGATCATCAAGCTCCTGATCCAGGGCGCCCAGGTGCTGATCCTCGACGAGCCGACAGCCGTCCTGGCGCCGCAGGAGATCGCGGACCTGTTCACGACGCTCCGGTCCATGGTCGCGACCGGCACGAGCGTCGTGTTCATCAGCCACAAGCTCGGTGAAGTCCTGTCGATCGCGGACCGGATCACCGTCATGCGTGCCGGGCGGGTCACCGCTGCCGGGATCGACCCGGAGGGTGTGACGCGCGCGGACCTCGCCCGACTGATGGTCGGGCGGCCGGTCCTCGAGCAGCTCAAGCGGACCGAGGTCGAGGCCGGACACGTCGTTCTGCAGGTCGACGATGTCCACGCCGACAACGACCGCGGCGTCGCCGCGCTTCGTGGGGCGTCACTCGAGGTCCGATCGGGCGAGATCGTCGGGATCGCGGCCGTCGCCGGCAACGGCCAGTCGGAGCTCGCCCAGGTCATCACCGGCCTGCGAACCTGCACGGGCCGCGTGATGATCGAGGGTCGTGACGTCGCGGCGCGACCGGCGCGGGAGTCGATTTCTGCTGGTGTCGCGCACGTTCCCGAAGACCGGTCCGGGGTCGGCAGCGCGCCGAACCTGTCATTGGTCGACAACCTGATCCTGCGCGCCTTCCGCCGACCGCCCCTGGCGCGCGGCCCGCTGCTCGACGAACGGGCTTCGCGCGACATGGCGCGTGGACTGCGCGAGGCCTATGCGATCTCGGCGCCGACCCTCGATGCGCCCGTCCGCATCCTGTCCGGCGGGAACCTGCAGCGGCTGATCCTCGCGCGCGAGATCCATTCGGCGCCGAAGGTGCTCGTCGCGGTCCAGCCGACCCGGGGTCTCGACGTCGGCGCGATCGAGGGCGTCCACCAGATGCTGCTCGACCTTCGTGCGAAGGGGACTGGCATCCTCTTGATCTCAGAGGAGCTCGAGGAGCTGCTCGCGCTCGCCGATCGGATCCTGGTCATGTACGAGGGGCGAATCGCCGCGAGCTTCGACACACCGTCCGGAGCGGACGTCGATGCGATCGGGCTCGAGATGACCGGCGGCGAGGGAGCGGGCGCCGGTGAGACCGTGAGTGGCGACACATGATGGCCAGGCTCGAGCCGCGCGGTCAGCCTCCGCGCTGGCTGTCGCCGCTGCTCACGGTGACCGCAGTCGCCGTGGCGTTGGTGATCGGCGCGATCGTGCTGGCGCTGGTCGGCGGCGACCCGGTCAAGTCGTACCTCCACATCGTCAAGGCGGCGTTCGGCGACATCGGTGTCCTGTCCGACACGCTGGTCAAGGCGACACCGCTGATCCTCACGGGCCTCGCCTGTGCGCTGGCCTTCCGGATGCGGCTCTGGAACATCGGCGCGGAGGGCCAGTTCCTTCTCGGAGCGTGGGGCGCGAGCTTCGTGATCCTTGGCCTGGGTCTGCCCGAGGGCACGCCGGCGATCGTGCTGATCCCGGCCATGATGCTGGCGGGGGCCCTCGCGGGCGCCGTCTGGGGCATCGTCCCTGGCGTCCTCCGGGCCCGGCTCGGCGTCAACGAGATCATCACGACGTTGATGCTCAACTACGTCGCCCTGGCGTGGGTCCAGTTCTGGGTCTTCGGTCCGTGGAGCGAGGGTGGCTTCCAGCAGACCGCGACCTTTCCCAAGGAAGCGTGGCTTCCACGCCTGACGGACTTCGGCACGGAGATCCCGCTGCTGTCCGGGCTCACGACACACCTCGGGATGGTGTTCGCGTTGATCGCGACGGCCATCGTCTGGTTCGCGGTCTCTCGGACGCGCTGGGGCTACGAGATGCGGCTCATCGGTGACAACGCCCGGGCCGCGCGCTACGCCGGCATCGATATCCGGCGCTACATCGTCGTGGTCTTCGCGATCTCCGGCGCACTCGCCGGGCTCGCCGGCATGAGCGAGGTCGCCGGCTCGGTCCACCGACTGCAGGACCGCATCTCACCCGGCTACGGGTTCACCGCGATCATCATCGCCTTCCTCGCCCACCTCGGGCCGTGGCGCGTCGTCGTCGCGTCGATCCTGTTCGGCGCGCTGATCCTCGCCGGCCGCGAGATCCAGCCATCGGGTGTCCCCGCGATGATCCAGGGCGTCATCCTGTTCTGCCTCATCGTCGCGGACGTCTTCACCAGGTACCGCCTCGTGATCGCGCGACGCGCGGCGGCGACGACGTGATCGACTTCACGCTCGTCCTGGCAGCCGGCGTCGCCAGCGGGACGATCCTGCTCTTCGCCGCGGTCGGCGAGATCTTCGCGGAGCGCGCCGGCGTCCTGAACCTCGGCGTCGAAGGGATGATGCTGATGGGGGCGGTGGCGGGGTTCTCGGTGGCCGCGTCGACCGGCAACCCGTGGGTCGGCGTCATCATCGCGATGCTCGCCGGCGCCGCGCTGAGCCTGATCCACGCGGTCGTGACGATCCATCTCCGCGCCGAGCAGGTCATCTCCGGGCTTG
>DATNFQ010000198.1:0-5514 GCA_035606295.1 Patescibacteria group bacterium | reverse complement strand
CGATCGAGAGGTCGAGGCCTCGCGTGGTCTCGGGCGCGTCGATGGCCGAGAGGCCGTCGGTGCGCGCGATGATCACGAAGTCTTTGTGGCCGAGGTCATCGGTCACCGCGCGGGCCATGCGCAGCTTGCCGCTCATCTCGTCCGCGGAGATCAGCGCCTTGCCGCCGATGTGGCCACAGCGCTTGGGCAGCACCTGGTCCTCGAGATGCGCCGCCGCGACGCCGGCCGTGACGAGCAGCTCGGTCTGGCGCTGGACGTTGAAGATGTTCCCATAGCCCGCGTCCATGTCGACGATGACCGGCGGAAGGTCGAGGTGCCGCGGCGCGACGCCCTTCTCCGGGTCGCCGACCGCGGCCGTCAGCTGGTACTTGCGCAGCGCCGAGACCGTCCGTCGCGCGCCATCCGCGATCTCCGGGCCGCTGTAGAGATCCATGTCGGTCGTGCCGAGATGCCCGATCGCGAAGGAGTACCCCGAGAAGTACACGGCCTTGAAGCCGTGATGCATGACCAGCTGAGCGCCCATCGGGTCGTAGACGCCGGGGCCGAAGAGATAGGGCTCCGTGCGAAGGAGCTCGCGCATCCGGACCGACGGGTGGATCCAGCGCGTCGGCGGGACACCGAAGCCCGGTGGGAGGAGCGGGGTGGGGAGGATGTCAGGTTGACCCCGGACGACGCGGGGCTCGACAGCGGTCATCGGTGACCTCGGCTACTCGTTCTCGTGGTCGCGTTCGCAGAACTCGGGACACAGGCAGTCCGCGGTCAGCGCCGATGGCGTGACGCTCGCGGGCACCGGTGCCGCCGATGAGCGCGGCAGCGGGGCGTCCTCACGACGCCCTCCGTCCTCGAAAGCGATCAGTTCCATGCGAGCTGTGGCGGCTTCGTCGACCCCGAGGATCCACGTCCGCGATGGCAACGCAGCGTCCCGGAAGTCGATCGTGATCCGGCTCGGTACTGCCGTCGGACTCATAGCTCTCTCCCCTTTCGACGCCGCTGGGGGGCTGGCGAGGCGGAAAGGCTAGACGGCCATAATCCATCAGTCCAATCGAATGATGTGATGCTATATATCAAACGCGTTGATATCTCGCATACGATGAGCGAGTGCTGCTCAGCCAGATCGAGGGCTTCCTGGAGACCGCACGGCATCGGAACCTGAGCCGGGCGGCGGATGCCCTCCACGTCACCCAGCCGGCCCTCTCGGCACGCATCCAGACGCTGGAAGCCGAGCTCGGGACAGCGCTGTTCGTTCGCGGCCGACACGGGATGGACCTGACGGACGCCGGACGCGCGTTCCTGCCCTATGCCGAGCGGGCCATGGGCGCGCTCGACGCCGGAGCGAACCTGCTGATGGAGCTGCGACGCGGGGGAACGGGCGAACTCGTGCTTGGTGCCGCCCCGGCGGTGAGCACCTATGTGCTGCCGTTGCTCCTCGTGCGGTACGCGCAGGACTTTCCCAACGTCCGACTCATCGTCCGGACCGGCCACTCCGAGGAGATCCTGGATCTTGCCGTCCGCCGCGAGATCGACCTCGGCCTGGTCCGCGAGCTGCGCCACCCGGACATCGAATCGCTGCCGTTGTATGAGGACGAGCTCGTCCTCGTCGCGGCCGGCAGCCACCATCTCGGCGAACGGGCGACCGTCGGTGTCCACGAGCTCGAGAGCGCGCGCCTGATCCTGTTCGACAGGACATCGAGCTACTACGAGCTCACCAACGCGTTCTTCCGCGAAGCGGGGGTGGCACCGAGCGGGATCATGGAGCTCGACAACATCGACGCCGCGAAACAGATGGTCGGCCAAGGCCTTGGGGTGGCCCTCCTCCCCCATACATCCGTCGCCTCGGAGCTCGGCGACGGGCGCTTGCGCGCGATCGATATCGAGGGAGCCGCACCGATCCGTAGGCGCATGGTGGCCATCCGCCGGCGCGACATCGGCCCGCCATCGGGACCGGTGGCCGGCTTCCTCGATGTCCTCGCCAGGGTCGACGAGGTCCTGCCGCCGTCGCCGGTCCGTGACATGAAGACGCCGGGCGGTCGTTCCGATCGACCGCCCGGCGATGCGCCGATCGACTAGGTCGCGGGCGCTGTGGTGTCCGGCGCCGGCTGGCCCGACTGGCCGCCATAGCTGCCCGACCCGCTGGAGCCGCCCATGTTCGGACACGGCTGTCCGTTGTGACGTCCCCCGGATGGGGCGGTGGTCCCGCCGTTCGGAGCGGTGGTGCCGCCGTTGGACGGCGTCGTCGTCGACGGTGCGCCGGCCGACGGATCAGGGCTCGCCGCGAAGACGACGGCGACGCCGCCGGTCACGAGCAGGGCACCGGCGATCCCGGCGGTGAGGAGGGCGCGCCGCAGACCGTCGGGTCGGCGCACATGCGACGCAGTCGGAGCGGGCGGCGCGGGCGGAGTCGCTGGCGCCTGCGTCTGGAAGTCTTCCCAGGCCATCTGCTGGTCTCCTAGTGGTGCATGGATGGAGTCGATGGCTATCGACGAGAGGTTGGGGACTCGGGTCGCGGGGTCAGATCATCCGCACCTCGATCTCGGGCGTGACGGTCGTGAGGCTCACGGGAACCGGTTGAACCAATGGGCAGCGAGGGCCGCTCCGCCGACCATCAGAGCGAGGCCTGCGGCGGCGAACCACTGGGTGACTTCCTGTGGCTCCTCGCGTGTGCCCACGCGTGAGCCGAGGCTCTCGTATATCTGCTGGAGATCGCCTGCGGTCGGTGCCTGGAATGACCGGGCGCCGGTCGTCTCGGCGATAGCCGCGAGGGTGTCGGTGTCCGGCGGAACCTCGACGGTGTGCGGCATGCCGAACTCGTCCTGGACCGTTACCACGCCGTCGGCCGTACCGAGGGCGATCGTGTAGACGGGCATCCCGATGGATGCCGCCTCGCGCGCTGCCGCGTCGGGCTCGAGGTTCCCGGTCGAGTTCGATCCGTCGGACAGCAGCACCGTCGCGACGAGCGGTCGTTCTCCGTCCTTCGTCGATGGCGCCGCGGATGGCGACGCGCTCGGCGTCGGCGAGGCCGAAGGGGCGCCCGATGCGTTCGGATCGGCCGACGGCGCCGGTGAGGTACCGGTCGAACCGCCGGCGGCGGCGGCCGTATCGATCACCTCACGTGCGAGGTCGGTCGATGTCCCGATCGCATCGCCAAGGGCCGTTCCGCCGTCGGCGACGAGTGAATCGAGCGCCGCGTGGATCTCAGCGCGATCGGTCGTGGGTCGCACGGCCACCTGTGCGGCCGTGGAAAAGGTGACGAGGCCGACCTGGAAGGTCGGTGGCAGCCGGTCGACGAAGGTCGCCGCGGCCTCCTTGGCACTGGCGAGTCGCGACGGCGCAACGTCGGTCGCCATCATCGAGCCCGACGTGTCCATCGCCAGGATGATCGTCGCGTCCTCGCGCGGGACGGCGACCATCGCGGACGGCCGCGCGAGCGCGATCACGAGTGCCGCCATCGCGGCCACGTACAGAGCCGGCGGAACGTGGCGTCGCCAGGCCGGCGCCTTCGGCACGAGGTTCGCGAGCAGGTCCACGTTGGTGAACCGGACGACATAGCGCGACCGGCGGCGCTGGACGTAGAGGTACCCGAGCACCGCCAATGGGACACCGAGCAGCGCGATCAGCATGAAGGGTTGGGCGAAGGTCATGACGCCATCCCCTGCACGCGGAGCTGCGCAGCCAGGCTCGGTAGCCAGCTGGTTGCGGTGGACAGGACGATGTGACCGACGCCCAGGCGTCGGAGCTCATGCGAGATCTCGGCACGCTCTGCCGTCGCCGCTTCGGCGAAACGGGCGCGAAGCCCCGGCGAGGTGGTGTCGACACGAACCTCGCGACCGGTCTCGGCGTCGATGAGGGTCAGCTCACCGACATCGGGCAGGTCGCTCTCCCGAGGATCGTCGATCTCGACGGCGACGACCTCGTGGCGCGCAGCAAGGGCGGCCATCGGCCGGAGCCAGTCGCGCGGACCGCGGAAGTCCGATACGACGACGACGAGGCCGCCACGCGGTGCGGTGGCGGCGACGAACTGGAGTGCGGCGGCGGGCGATGTAGCTTCGACCGGTACCGAGGGTGCCGCTTCGCTCGTCAGGTCCGTCGCGTCGCGCGCGAGCAGCAACGTCGCGAGCAGGCCGTCGCGGCCCACGCGCGGTGGGACGCGCCGGTCGGCGCCATCACCGAACGTCACGATCCCGAGGCGGTTGCCGCGTTGCGTCGCGAGGTGCCCGACGGCGAGCGCGACGCCCTCGGCGACGTCGGCCTTCCGGCGGAGCGCCGTACCGAACGTCATCGAAGGGGAGAGATCGAGCACGAGCCATGAGGTCAGCGCGCGCTCGGGGACGTGTACCCGGACGTGCGGGACGGTCGTCCGGGCAGTGACGTTCCAATCGATGCGGCGGACGTCGTCGCCCGGTTGATACGGACGGATCTGGGCGAGCTCGAGTCCGCCGCCCAGGTCGTGCGCTCGGAACTCCCCGGGCAGCACGCCATGGATCCGACGGCCGATCGTCAGGTCGAGCGCGCGGAGGAGTGCGACCGGCGTCGGCCCTGGTCCGGGTCGCTCCTTCGGGCGGTCGATCGTGAACGCGGCCGTCATGCCGTCTGCTCCGTCGACGCGAGCTGGGGCACCGGCACCGCCGGCAGGACACGGTCCAGGATCATGTCGGCGGTGACCTCTTCGGCGAGGGCCGTGAAGCTCGGCACGAGCCGGTGGCGGAGGACGTCTCGGGACAGGTCCATGACGTCGATCGGGAGGACGTACCGGCGGCCACGGACGACGGCGAGCGCACGTGCCGCGTGGATCAGATAGATCGAGCCACGTGGGCTCGCGCCGTACGAGATGTATGGCTTCACGCCGGGGAGGCCGACGCTGGCCGGCTCGCGGGTCGCACGGGTCAGAGCGACCGCATAGTGGACGATCGAACCATCGACATAGACCTCCTGGGTCAGCGTCTGGAGCGCCGCCAGGCTCTCTGCCGTCAGGATCGGGGTGACGTCCGCAGCATCGCCAAGCGATCGCTGCACGACGACCGACTCCTCGGCGGCCGTCGGGTAGTCGACCCGGACCTTCATCATGAATCGGTCGACCTGCGCTTCGGGCAGCGGGTACGTGCCCTCGGCCTCGATCGGGTTCTGCGTCGCCATGACGAGGAACGGCCGCGGGACGGGGTAGGTCTCGGGGCCGATCGTGACCTGGCGCTCCTGCATCACCTCGAGAAGCGCGGACTGCACCTTGGCCGGGGCGCGGTTGATCTCGTCGGCCAGCAGGAAGTTGCAAAACACCGGCCCGAGCTCCGTGTCGAAGGTGCTCTTGTCGGGGCGGTAGATGCGGGTCCCCACGAGGTCGGCAGGGACGAGGTCCGGCGTGAACTGGATGCGGTGGAACGACGCGTCGAGGACGTCGGCCAGCGTCTTGACGGTGAGCGTCTTGGCGAGGCCTGGGACACCCTCGAGTAGGAGGTGGCCGCCGGCAAGCAGCGCCACGAGCACCCGCTCGAGCATCGCGTCCTGGCCGACGATGATCCGCCG
>DATNFQ010000197.1:0-3974 GCA_035606295.1 Patescibacteria group bacterium | reverse complement strand
GAGAGATGGAGTCCCAGCCAGATCAGGAGCGTCCACGCGACACCGAGGCACCAGCCAGCGATCACGTCGACGGGATAATGGACACCGAGATACAGGCGGGATACACCGACCATCACGGTGTAGGCCACCGCGGCGACGGTGACAGGCCATCGCCACCGCCGATCGCCCCACGTCATGAGGATGATCGCGGTCGCGAGGGTGGCGGAGTTCAGCGCGTGCCCACTCGGGAATGAGTCGAGGCCGGCTTGGACGGGTACGACGTTGCCCGTCCGCTCGAGAAGGATCACCCCGAGGACGATCGCGCCAAACCCGATCGAGCGGATACCCCAACCGCCGATGAGCCCCATCGCTATCGCCAGGATCACCACCGCGATGACGAGCCCACCGGGGATCGGGTGCGGGAGGAAGGCCGCTTGCTCCAGCGTCGGTGGTCGTGGAGCCTCGAACAGGTTCTTCAGGATCCGCGTGATGAGCGACGCGCCGACGACCGCGAGAACGATGAATGCGGCCGTGACGAGGCGCCTCGACACGATGAGCGCGATCGCGATCGTGCTGACGATCAGCACGAGACCCGGTCCGTCGCCGATCGCCGTGAAGCCGCCGAAGACCAGTTCGTCGAGCCGGATGCCTGTCGGCTCAGGTGGCCACAGGCCGGTCCCGCCGATTACGACGGTTCGGATCGGTTCCAGGACCACGGCGATGGTGAGCAACGCGGCCACGGCGAAGGCCGCCGCCAGGCGCCGGTCGAACTGATGACGGTGCGGCCCCTCGCTCGTTGAAGCCCGTCGGATCGTTCTGCCTCGCCGAACCACCTGCTGACGCACGCTGCTGAACCCCCGTCGTCTGCTGAGCACGACGACAGCGCCGCCGAAGGACCGACCGTATCGGCGATCGCGCGAACGACGGTCGACACCCGGCGGGAGTCCGGGTTGCATGCCCGTGACGATGGGGCGCGAGGCGCACCCGACCCTCCAGGGGCCGCAGCCTCCCGGACAGCGATGTGCGGAGGCTATGCTGGCGCGGGAGCTGGGATCGGCGCGGATCGGTCGGTCCCCGGCCATCGCCGAGGGAGCG
Organism: Patescibacteria group bacterium; assembly: GCA_035606295.1. GTDB lineage: Bacteria > Chloroflexota > Limnocylindria > Limnocylindrales > CSP1-4 > SPCO01. The sequence goes on along the minus strand of DATNFQ010000197.1, from coordinate 2,900 downwards.
GGATGACCACGATGCAGGTCCCCAGCGCGTCCGCTGCCGAGCAGCGCTACTTCGAGCGAGTGGCCGAGGATTGCGAAGGACTTCTCGGCCCGGAGATCGAGCTGCGTTCGCTCGAGATAGAAGACAACGCCGGCGTCGTGCTGAGATTGAAGTACGCACTCGGCATGGCCGATTGGACGACCGAGGGTCGGGGCGAGACCGTCATCGAAGCCCATGCCGCGTTGCGCGAGAAGCTGGTCATCGACCGCATCAGGATCGGGGTACGCGCGCTCTACAAGGAGCGCAAGTCGTAAGGCGAACTACGCATTGCCGAGCCGTCGTTCGCCGTTACCATCTGCTCGGACGCGACCAACGGGATCTCGGGAGGCCACCCTCACTGCGTCCAGGAGGTATAGATGGGCATCATCGCGTGGATCGTCGTCGGGGCGATCGCCGGCTGGATCACCAACATGATCATGGGCAGCGGAGGTGTCGGCGTCCTCGCCACGATCTTCCTCGGGATCATCGGCGCGGTCGTCGGCGGGTTCCTGGCGGGCACCGTCCTCGGTATCGCCGACGTGACCGGTATCAACATCACCAGCATCATCGTCGCCGTGATCGGCGCGGTGATCGTCGTCGCCGTGTATCGAGCGGTCATGGGGCGCCGAGGAGCCGCGGTCTAAGCGGATCGACTTCGATCGATCCAGGCCGAGGGGGATATGGCAGGACCGGCTGTCGAGCCAGCACCCGGAACGGCGCCAAGCGATCGTCCGGTCCTGCCTGAAGGCCTTGTCTTCGCGGACGCGTTCTCGCGGTTCGCGGCGTATCTCCTCGACGGGGTCGTGCTGGCGGCGCTGACGTCGATCCCGCCGGCCATCCTCGGGCTGTACGACTACCAATCGACCACCTACCCGCCACCGCCGATGCCCAGGGCGACCTTCATCGGCACGACGATCTTCAGCATCGCGATCCAGGCGGCTTACTTCCTGTGGTTCTGGACCGCGGGTCGCCGTGCGACTCCCGGTCAGCGCGTCTTCAACATCCAGATAGGCAATGCCTTCGACGGACGCGCCTTGACCATCACCCAGGCGATCACGCGCTGGCTGGCGATGGGCTGGTGGCTGGAGATCCTGGTGCTGCTGCCGTTCTTCGGGGTCGCGGTCGCTGCCTACGCCGCCACGGGGATCTGGTTCGTCGTGATCGCGTTATCGATCGTGCTCAGCCCGACTAAGCAAGGGATCCATGATCGACTGGCTCGATCGGCGCTCGTCCGGCCTGTCGGTCCGACCAGCCGCTGGGCGATCGGCTGCGTCTGGATCTACGTGGGGATCGCCCTCTTCGGGCTGCTGATGCTCGGTCTCGCCCTGTATGTCTTCAGCGCGATCGACCGATCCAGCATCTACCCGCCAGGCATGGATCCGGTCGACATCTTCAAGGAGCAGATCCGCGCGTTCTGGCCCAACTGACGGTCCCTATGATGAACGCCTCGCAGGGAGGGGAAGACCATGACCCAGCCACCGGACGAACGCCCTCGACCGGATCAGCCGGCGGGTGAAGGCGGCCCCGAGAACGAGCCGACCGTCGCCTGGACGCCTCCGGAGCCTGATACCGCGACCACTCCCGATGAGGGTGACGTCGGCTACGCGGCCATCCCAGAGGAAGGCGCCCCGGTAGCTGCTGAGCCCCCGCCGACTCCGCCGGCGCCGGAGCTGCCGGCGGAACCACCAGCCGCGTCGGCGGACACGCCTGCCGACGCCGCGCCTCCGCCGGCGAGTCCGATCATCAGCGCGGCACCGAGCGAGCCGAGCTCCGGCTGGGCGACGCCGACCGCGGCCGCGCCGGTCGTGCCGGGTTCCGGTTGGGAGGTTCCTGCGACCGCTGCGGCGATGGCCACGACGCAAGACGGCTACGTCATCTCTGGCGTCGGATCGCGCATCGTGGCGTGGCTGATCGACACCACGCTTGCGGGCATCATCCCTGCGCTCATCGGCCTGTCGCTCTTCGACTTCCAAGCGGTCGCGCGACGGGCGATCGAGCAGGCGGAACGCAACCCCGCCGGCCGGATCGACCCGAGCGCCTACACGGTTCCGATCACCCTCGACTTCGTCCTGGTGACGCTGATCACGGTGGGGATCCAGTACCTGTACTTCGTCGGGTTCTGGACGAGTCGCTGGCGCTCGACCCCGGGGATGATGGGTCTCTCGATGCGCGTCGTGGACGCTGCATCGGGGGGCACGTTGTCGATCGTCGAGGCGACCAAACGCTGGATCGCGCTCGGCTTCCCGTTGGCGCTCCTCGGGCTCATCGGTGCGCTCCAGAGCGTGGCCGGCGTCATCCAGTTCGGTCTGCTCATCTTCTTGTTCTTCACGACCGTGACGAGTGCGCGCCGGCAGGGCTTGCATGATCGATGGGCGAACTCGCTCGTCATCCGGTCGGCACGCAGCGGGAATGGCGCGACCGCTCTTGGCTGTTTCCTGTGGGGCATCCTGATCATCGTGCTCGGGTTCGTCGCCTCGACCATCGTCTTCGCCAACATCCTTCCTGTGATCCAGGACTACATCAACACATTCCCCAGCCCGACCCCGTGACAGGCGACACGCCCGGTTCGGGCGAGCCGAGGCCTCCGGATCCGGAGCCTCCGTCGCCCGACCCGGGTGCAGTCACGGCGCCCTACACGCCAGCCGGCTGGTCTTCGCCGGAGCCGCCGCCTGCTTGGCCGCCGCCGTCTTGGTCGCCTCAGCCGAACAGCCCACCGCCGGCAGCCTCGGCTGGAAATGGCCTCCCGCCCGGAGTCGGCTGGGCCGCGCCAGTCCCGGTCGTCCAGGAGGTCGCCCCGGGTCTCGTCTTTTCGAGCACAGGCGCACGTTGGGTCGCCTGGTTCGTCGATGTTGTGATCCTCGGTATCTTCCTCGCGACCATCA
>DATNFQ010000196.1:0-14371 GCA_035606295.1 Patescibacteria group bacterium | reverse complement strand
CGAGATGGACCTGGCGTTATGGGCGCTTGCCCGAGAGATCCGCGACGAGCCGGAGGCCTCGGCGCTTCTGAGGAGCCGCTCGCCCGGCGAGGTCGCCGAGGTGTTCCAGGCCGGCTCGGCTCCGACCGTGCTCCACACCGGTCTGACCTCGTTCCTGGAGCGCTACGGCTTCCGGTCTGTCGGCGAGATCGACCTCGGTGTCGCGCGCTGGTCGGAGGATCCGACGCACCTGATCGGTGCGATCTCGAACTACCTGCAGCTGAGCGACGATGCCCTCGCGCCGGACGCGCAGTTCGAGCGCGGCGCCCGCGAGGCAGAACAGATGCGGGCCACGTTGCTCGACCGCGTGAGCGGCCCGCGGCGACACCTCCTTCGCTTCCTCCTTGGCCGGGCGCGGGCATTGATGGGCTCGCGCGAGATGCCCAAGTACATGCTCATCGGACGGGTGTTCACGCCGATCCGAGAGGTGCTTCGTCCTGTGGGGGAGGAGCTCGCCGCAGCCGGTCGCATCGAACGACCCGATGACATCTACTTCCTGACGCTCGCCCAGGCTCGCGCTGCGGTCGATGGCGATGACATGCGTGAGGCGGCGGCTGCCAACCGGGCGACCTACGAGCGAGAACGGACACGACGTCGGATCCCGCGCGTCCTCCTCGCGGACGGCACCGATGCTGAGGTGGCCCTCGTCGAGGCTGTCGAGGGCGATCTGCGTGGGTCGCCGGCCTCGCCTGGGACGGTGACGGGCACGGCCCGCGTGATCCACTCGCCGCGGGGCGCGCACCTCGAGCCCGGTGAGATCCTCGTCGCGCCATCGACGGATCCTGGCTGGACGCCGCTCTTCCTGACGGCCGGCGGGCTGGTCATGGAGATGGGCGGGATGATGTCCCACGGCGCTGTCGTCGCCCGCGAGTACGGCATCCCTGCCGTCGTCGGGGTGCCGGATGCGACCACCCGCATCGCGACCGGCGACCGCATCACGGTCGACGGCTCGAGCGGCGTCGTCTCCAACGCCGCGGACGCATCCGAGCCTCCGAGGCCCTGACTGCCTCACCCGCGCTCTTCGTTCTCGGGTCCTCGTGGGCCGGCGATGTCCGATTCCCGTGATTGAACAGTTCGCAGGAAAAAGGCGCCCTACCTGTTAGCGCGGCCTTGAGCGACAGCTCCCGGACCTTGTGCCGCGCTATCGATGAGGAGGGGCGGCGATGTCCGGACCCCAGCGTCCGAGAGCCCGCATCCGGCTGGCTCTCGCTTCCGTCACCGCAGGGCTCGTGCTTGCGAGCGCGATCCCATTCACGTCGGCATCGGCGGCCGAACCACCCGCGTCGATGCTCCTGCAGTGGAACGCGTACGCGAACGCGGCGATCTTCAGCTTGCCGACCGCGACGCCCGCGGGTGCCGGTCAGACACCGCCGGTCGGCTCGATCCACCTGGCGATGGTGGAGACGGCGGTCTATGACGCCGTCAACGCGATCGACCGGGGCCATGAGCCGTATCTGAAGAACCTGCCTCGGCCCTCACGCTCCGCGTCCAAGGCGGCAGCCGTCGCGACGGCGGCGCACCACGTGCTGGTCGGGCTGGTCCCGGCCCTGCCAGATGGCGTCAAGGCGAACCTGGATGCGGCCTACACGGCTTCGCTCGCAACGATCCCGGGCGGCTGGCGCAAGAACGCCGGCATCTCGATCGGTGCGACCGTCGCCGCGAGGATGCTGGCGAACCGGGCGACTGACGGCCGCTACGTGCCGTACTCGTTCACGCCGGGCACGGGCGTCGGCCAGTGGCGCCCGGAGCTCCCGATGTTCGTGAGCGACCCGTTCGCGTGGGTAAGCAACGTCAAGCCGTTCGCCATCGGACGCGCCTCGCGCTTCCGGACGGCGGGACCGCTCGACATCCACAGCGCGGCCTACGCCCGCGAACTCAATGAGGTCAAGTCGGTCGGATCGTCGACGAGCACGACCCGAACGGCAGCACAGACCGAGCTCGCGATGTTCTACACGGCCAACCCGATCCCGATGCTCAACAAGTCACTGCGCGACATCGTGGTGCGCAAGGGCCTGTCGATCACGCGGGCCGCACGGCTGTTCGCCATGACCAGCGTCTCCGGCGCCGACGCACTCATCGGCTGCTGGGACGACAAGGACCACTACAGCTTCTGGCGGCCGATCACCGCGATCCGGAGTGCCGACGTGGACGGGAACCCCGGGACGACGGTCCAGGCCGACTGGCTGCCGATGTTCCCGACCCCGCCCTATCCGGATCATCCGTCCGGCTACAACTGCTTCACGGGTGCGACCACGCAGGCCGCGCGCGAATTCTTCGGGACGAACTACGTCCGGATCACGCTGACCAGCCCGGTGACGACGACGAGTCGCACCTACAGCCGGCTCAGCAACATCGTCAACGACACCATCAACGCCCGGATCTACCTCGGGATCCACTTCCGGACCCCGGACGTGCAGGGCGCCAAGCTGGGTCGCCAGACGGCTGCCTACGTGGCTGACCACCTTTTCGAGCGGGTCGACTGACCTCGGTCAGCGATCGACGGACGGGCGCCGCGCGAGTGGCGCCCGTTTTCGTCTTACCGCGGCCCGAGGAGCGCGCTACTCGTTGCTCTCGCAGCCGAGCCCGTCCTCCTCGGGATCGAGCATGTACTCGTCGGGGCCCTTGACCGTGACGGGGGCCTTGCCCATCGCCCGGACCTGCGCGCAGTCGAGGCTCTGGACGATCGGCAGACACGGGTCATACGACGGGTGGCAGGTTCCCGAGCTGGCGGCGGCACCCTGCGGACTGGCGGCGGCGCCCGGTGCCCCTGGTGTCGCCAGCGGGATGCTCTTGCCAAGACTCCAGATCCCGGCCTTGTCGACCTGCGCCTTCTTCTGCGCAGCCGTCAGTTCGTTCACGTATCGGACGTCCGGCGGGAATGTCGAGATCTGGGCGAACCCGAGCCGCACCATCTCGACGTTCACCAGCACATAGCTGCCATTCCCGTCGGTGAGCCAGACGTCGCGAAGCAGGCGCCCTGCCTGATCCTTGTCAGAGACCTCGCGCTCGAGGTAGACGTCCTTGCCCTCCACGAGTCCTGCATTCGCCGCCGTTGCCGCGTCGGCCAACCGCTTGATCTCGGGGTCGGTCGCGTCCGTCTCCGGGGCATCCATGCCGATGTACCGCACCGTGTGCTCGGTACCGTCGATATCGACCTTGATCGTGTCGCCGTCGACGATGCTGTTCACGGTGGCGTGCTGGGTTTCGCCATAGGGCTTGAACGCCGCATCTCCTGCGACGCTTGGACTAGCGGCCCCGCTGGCGCCCGGCGCCACCCCGGTGATCGGTGACGCATCGACGCCACTCTGCGGGCTCGAAGTCGGCGATGCGTTCGCGTTCGACCGTGTCATGGTCGCGATCCAGCTGAAGCCGAGCAGGGCCGCCAGCAGGATGATCAGGATCCGGGTCAGCGTGAGCTCGGGGCCACGGGCCAGGATGCGGCGCCGGCGGACCTCTTCGGTCGGGACGGGTGTGGCGACGGCCTGCGCGGTCGCCGCCGTCATGCCGGGCGCGAGGTGTGCGCCCGGCACGGCGGTCGGTGCCGGATCGGGGGCCATGACGCGGGGCGATGTCCGGCGTTCGAGCTCGTCGGCGGGGAGCGCGCCGGGCGGGGGCCATGCCGCAGGCGTCGGAGCTACGGCTGGGGCCGCGGCCGGCGCCGCGGTGCGCTGGACCGCTGGAGACGCGGCAGGCACGGGCGTCGGCGGAGGCGCCGCCGTGGGAGCGGTCGGCGGGGCCGAAAGGCGCGTGGCAGCAGCGACCGCCGCTGAGGGGACGACCTTCGCAGGCCGCCTGGGGGCCGGCTGGGTGGGGGCATCGGTGGGCGACGACGGCGCGGGCCGAGCCGACGGTGGGGCTGCGGTCGCAACGGCCGCTGCGGCGGTCGCAGCGGCGGCCGGCGCGTTCGCGCGGGTGGGTGCGGGTGCGGCGGGTTCCGGGGGCGCTCCCGGAGCCGGAGGCGGCTCCGCGACCGGCCGAGATCCGTCCACGGGCACCGGCGCAGGGGCACGACCGTTCGTCGGTGGCGTGATGGCCTTGCGAAGGTCGGCGGAGCGGACGATCGTCGATCTCGTCGGCGCCGGCGCCTTCGGGTCCGCGGGGCGACGTTGCTCGGGCGCCAGCAGCTCGTCGTAGTCGAAGCCGTCCTTCGGACAGAATCGGAAGAAGCCGACGCGACGTGTCCCGCATTGCGGGCAGAAACGTGCTTCGCCGGTCATCGGGCGGCCTGGGATCGCTGGCTAGCTCGGCCCATGGTCATCGACTCGGACCGCCCATCCTACCCGGGCCGCCAAGACTACGGCCCTCGGGAGGAACCCTTAGTCGCTCGACTAGTCGCTCGGCGCCCCGAATCGTCCGCGGTGGTCAACAGGGATGAGCGGCTTCTCGCCGCGCACTTTCAGCTCCTGGACCGCCCACGTATTGCCGTCGGGATCGCTGAAGCCGAAGAACGTCCCGCCGTCATCCGGCGAGAACTGCATGATCTCGCTGACATCGACGCCGCGATCGACGAGCTCTTGGCGCGCCGCTCGCGCGTCAGGCACGACCAGTTGGAGCCCCCGGATCGAGCCTGGCGCCATCTCGCGCTGGGACGGCAAGTCCCCGAACACGATCGAGCAGCCTGAGCCGCGCGGGGTCAGCTGGACGACGTGCATGGCCTCGGTCCGGGTGTCGTGGTCGAGGTCGAAGCCGACCTTGTCTCGGTAGAACTCGACCGCGCGGTCGATATCGCTGACCGGCAAGATCACGACTTCGAGCGTCCAATCCATCGGGGCGTCCTCCACATCAGGGCGCCCAGCCTACCGGCGGCGGATGGCGATGTCAGATGGGTCGGTCGAGCGTGACCTCGATCATCGGTGAGTAGTCGGTCATGGCGTCGACGTTCTGGTTGTGCCAGGCATTGGCGACGACCCACTCGGCCGTGGCGCGTCGCTCCGTCGGGTCCGTGATGATCCGCGCCGTGGCGGGCAGATCTGCCGGGACGGGGCCCTTGACGTGGAAGGTCAGTCGCGGATCAGCCTCGAGGTTGATCAGCCAGGCCCGCTTCCCATGCCTCGGCTGTCCGGTGATGATCAGCCGGCCGTCGATGCTGTGGAAGACGATCTCGATCCGGCGCGGCTGGCCTGTCCGCCGGCCGGTCGTGGTGATGTCGATCAGACCGCCGCGGGACAGAAGGCGACGGATGGCATCCGTCTCGGCGGGGTCGCGCGTTTGGCGAGGATCAGAGGTTTGTTGCATGTGCAACAACATACGCCGGTCGCTTGCGCTCCGCAAGTGACTTCTTCGACAGGCCCCGGCGCTTAGCGCCGTTTCGAGGCCCAGGTCGGATCGTTGCCGGCGAGCCACTCGGTAGAGAACCGCCCCGATCCGTGGATCGCGGTCAGCCGCAGCTCTCCCTCGCCGCTGTTGACGAACCCATGCGCTTCACCTGCCGGGCTGACCACCACGTTCCCGCCCTCCACCACGAACGACGCATCGCCGATCTGGAACGTGGCCTGCCCTGACTCGACGATGAACACCTCCGGATATGGGTGGCGGTGTACCTTCGGGCCGACACCCGGACGCGAGTGGACGAGGATCACGCTGAACGGCACGTCCTCGTGCTCGGCTCCGACGAATTCGTGCGAGTGCTCCGTCGGCTCGAGCTCCCCGAACGGGACGATCGATGCCATCGTCAGACCCAGAACGTGTCGTGCCGGAGCATGAAGGCGGTCCGCTCGTCGTCGGTCATCGACTCCCCCATCGATACGCGGGCCAGCGTCTCGAAGTAGTCCTCGCGCGGCGCGCCTGGCGCGAACAGGATCAGCATCGATGCGTCCTCACCTGACTCGTTGCGGAACCCGTGGATGCCGCCTTCCGGCACGAACAGGAAGTCGCCCGGTCGCGCCTCGACCCATTCGCGTCCGTCGTACAGCTTCACCGAGCCCGAGATCACGAAGAACGACTCCGAGATCGACCGATGGAAATGCGGGTCCGGGCCACTGCGAGCGGGCGACATGTTCCAGCGATACAGCCCGAACTGCCCGTTGGTCGACGCGCCGGTCGCGAGGTACTCGGCCGTCACACCGTTCTTGTTGGTGACCTCGGGCGCACCCGCTCGGCGAAGTCGCGCGTTGACCAGACCGGGATCGCCGTAGTACTTCGGCGGTGGATAGGCGGAGTCAGGTGCCGGGGCTGGGTAGGACATCGTCGAAGCCTACCCGTCGGCGATCAGGCCGGAGGCGGCTCGTCGCTGTGGATCGCCAGGATGTTGCCGTCGGGGTCACGGAACCAGGCGATCGTCGGCCCCTCACCGGCCGAGGTGGGTCGTGCGATGCCTTTGGCGTCCTGATCGAAGCCGTCGAAGCGCGCCATCTCGACGCCGTTCTGCTGCAGCTCGGCGACAGCCGCATCCACGTCCGGCACCGGAAAGTTCAAGACCGTGTAGGTGGCAGGCCTGAAATCCTCCTTGGAGTAGACGAGGACCCGCTTGTCGTCGCCGAGCCGCAGCTCGAGCAGCTGGCCGTCGTAGAGCTCGTTCACGTCAAGCCCGAGCTTCTTTGCGTAGAACTCCTTCTCGGCCGCGATGTCCTTCGCGGCGAAGCTCGAATACGCATGTGCGGTGGGAAGCATTCGACACCTCCTGGTGGACCTCGATGCTACCCGCGGGCGCCTTGCGACGGCATCGACACCGCCTCCCGCGGACGGATGCGGCCGGGCGTCCGATGGGACGTCCGGCCGCGGGAGGGCGGGTCGGTGGTGGCTCACGCGAAGGTGCGGCGTGTCCAGTCGTCGCCGATGCTGTCGCGCGAGTCGACACCCTTGCGGATCGCCCCGGCATCGACCAGGGCCAGGATCGCGACGATCGTCACGATGAATGTCAACAGCTCCATCTCGTTCTCCTTCGTCTTCGGTCGGCTGACTGCGTTGACACGATGGTGACGGGTAACTGGTCATCTGCTAAGGTCCACATCGATGGTTAGAATGAGGACCAGATTCCCGACCGAGCTCTTGGTCGAGCTCCACAAGGACGACCCCCGGCCCCTCCATCGACAGCTCGAGCAGGAGCTGCGCGTTGCGATCAGGACCGGTCGTCTGCCGCCGGACTCCACGCTGCCCTCGACCCGCGTCCTCGCCGATCAGCTGGATCTCTCGCGCGGCGTCGTGGTGGAGGCGTACGAGCAGCTCCTGGCCGAGGGCTACCTCACGAGCGTGCCTGGTGGGGCTACGCGGGTCGCGACGCGGGCGGCTGCGACGGTGTCACCAGAGCGACCAGCGGAGTCTGCGCCCGCGATCCGGATCGACTTCGCGTACGGGCGCCCGGACGTGACGTTGTTCCCGCGTCAGATCTGGCTGCGCTCGATGCGTCGCGTTCTGATCGAGGCGCCGAGCGAGCGCCTGACCTACCTCGACCGGCGGGGCGCGCCGGAGCTGCGCGAGGCGCTGGCTGCCTACCTCAACCGGGTCCGCGGCACCGCCGCCGACGCGAACGACATCATCGTGTGCAACGGTTTCGCCCAGGCCATCGACCTCGTGACGCAGCTCGTCAAGTCACGCGGCGGTCGACGGATCGCGGTCGAGGATCCAGGCGACGCCGATGGTCGCGGAGCGGTACTCCGGCACGGGCTGACGGCGGTGCCACTCCCCGTCGACGACGGCGGCATCTCGATCGAGGCGCTTCGTGCGTCGGAGGCTGACGCCGTCTTCCTGACGCCTGCTCATCACTACCCGACAGGTGCGGTGATGGGACCCGATCGCCGCGCCGAATCGCTTGCCTGGGCCGACGAGCGGCACGCGCTGATCCTCGAGGACGACTACGACGCGGAGTACCGCTACGACCGCGAGCCCATCGGCGCGATCCACGGTCTGGCGCCGGAGCGGGTCATCTACGCCGGCTCGGCGAGCAAGACGCTCGCCCCCGGACTGCGTCTCGGCTGGATGGTCGTCCCGCACGCGCTCGTGGATGTCCTCGGTTCGCTCAAGGAGGCCAACGACAGGGGCTCCGCCAGCCTCGACCAGCTGGCCTTCGCCGACTTCCTGTCACGAGGCGAGTTCGACCGCCACCTTCGCCGCATGCGCCCGATCTATCGAGAGCGACGCGATGCGATGCTGGATGCGCTCCGCCGCTACCTTCCGGAGGTCCGTACCACGGGAGCGTCCGCAGGGCTCCACGTCCTTGCCGTCCTGCCAGGAGGGATCGACGAGGCCCGAGTGATGGAGCGAGCGCGCTCGTCGGGCGTCAAGGTGACCGGGCTGCGGCACACCTATCAGGATCCCGGGCGGGCGCCAGGCGGCCTCATCCTGGGGTACGGGCAGGTGTCTGCCGCGCAGATCGACGAGGGCGTGCGCCTGCTCGCCGACGCCGTGCGCTCGGCGGGCTAGGTCAGTCGGTCTGCTCCTCGCGGCCACCGCGGCGCCACCGGCCGAGCCGGTGCCAGGCACGTTCCGGCGCGGAGACCGGCGTTTCGTGACCGGAAGGCTCGCCCTGGTCCGCCGGATCGGCGTCGGGATCGGCCGCCATCCGGGCGACCGCGGCGACCTCTCCTTCGAGCTGGCGGGTGTACATGCCCGCGAGAGCTGGGCGAGCGATGCCCGAGATCGGACCCGACACGTCGAACGCGTGACGGATGCGCGAGCCGGTGGGCGTCGGCGAGACCTCGTAGATGTTGATGATCGTGAGGAGAGCGGGCTTGACGACGAGTTCGAGCGCCTGGTCGGGCTCGAGCCGCCGGATGCGGCAGTGGTAGACAGTGCCATAGTTCGCCCGCACATCCACGATGCCGCCCTCGACGAGCGGCCCGTCGGCCCGAGCCCAGGTCGCGTTGTGGCCCCAACGACTCCACGTCGATGGGTCCATGTACAGGGCGAAGACCGCCGCGGGATCGACGTCCGCCTCGAGCACAGCCTCGATCGTGAAGCTCACCGCGTCCTCCTCCTCGTCCCACCCGACCTCGAGCATACCGGTGCGATGCTGCGGCGCACACGGATGCGCCCCGGGCGGCGATGCCGCCCGGGGCGCGGGTGTGGCGAGGTGCCGTCGGGCCTAGCCGCCGCCGCTGAACTGTGGCTCCCCAGGCTTGAGCGCCCGGAAGCGGAGGGCCGACCATGTGTCGTCGACCGAGATCTGGCTGATGGGCCGGAACCCGAAGTCGGCCAGGATCGGCCAGAGCGAGTCGCGATTGATATCGGCCTTGTTGCCCTTGGGGTAGAGGACCCACAGGTTGCCGGATCCCAGGAGTGCCGTGCCCTTGGTCGCGAAGCGGTCGCGGACGGACGCGGCGTCGTCGGCGATGACGATCGACGTCGATGCGTTCGCAGGATCGCCGGCCGGCTCGACACCGTCGGGCAGCGGCCCGAGCAACCCGCGCCGCCCCTCATCCGAGACCCACAGGGTGGAGCCTGGCTTGATCAGCAGCTTGTCGGCGACGGTCTTGTCGGCCATGACCGAACCCCTTCAGCGACCGAAGAACTCGGCCAACGCCGGCCCGAGTACCGATGGATCGACGTTGTGCTCCTGGCCCTCGAGCGTCTTGACCTGCGCGTTCGGCACGACGTCGGCGATGGCCTCCGCCGTGGGACCCATGAACCCGAAACTCGCGGCACCGACGAGGACCAGCGTCGGGACGTTCAGCGACCGGATCTTGTCGACCGGGAGCGAGTAGTCGCCCATGATCTCCGCGTCGTACGCGAGGGTGTGCGCGAGCGACTCTGTCCACTGCCACCACGGCTGCGACCGAGCCGAGGCCACGAACTCCTCGGGCATGCCGACGACCTTGGCCATGAAGTACTCGACGGCGTCGCCGCGACGATCCTGCGCGACCAGGTCGCGGTAGATCTGGGCAGTGTTCGGGTCCGGCTTCGGCCGACTCTCGTCGACGATGTAGGGCGGCTCCCAGAGCGCCAGCTTGTCAACGGGGGATCCGGCCGCCGCCGCGAGAAGCGCAAGAGCAGCACCCGAGGACGACCCGTACAGATGGGCCCTCCCACTGGCGGCCTCGATGACGGCGTCGACGTCCTCGATCTCGCGCTGGATCGCGTATGGCGGCGTATCGCCCGACGGTCCGCGACCGCGACGGTCGTAGTTGAAGACGGTGTAGCCGGTGGCGAGCTGGTCGGCGAGACCGGCGTTGGACGATCGGTCGACCGAGCCGCCACTCACGAGGACGACGGCCGGGCCGGTCCCGAGTCGGTCGTAGGCGATGGTCGTGCCGTCCTTCGACGTGGCGTACTGGAGCGTCGTGCTGGTCATCGCGGTCTCCTTCGTCGGATACGTGATTCTGAGGGTTCGTGTCATCACGTAGTCGGAGCCGACGAGGGGTTCTCGACATGGCGGGTCGTGTTGATCTGGGCGATCTCTTTCGATATCGAACGTGGGGCGATCGAACCAGCGAACGAACCGCGTATCCGACGGACATCGGACCCCTCAATCGCCCTCCCGAACTTCCCACGTTCGGAACGGAGGATGACGATCGGTCCAGCGGTCATTTCGAACCTGGGGTGTCAGGGCCACGCGTCGACGACCACCCGTGGCACGATGTCGAGACGGCGAGTCCAGCTTCGACCTTCCTGTGACGGCGCCCGATGCGGCCCGCGCACAGCACAGGAGAATCACCCCGTGAAGTACATGATCCTCATCCACTCCGACATGCAGTTCTGGCAGGAGAGCCTCTCCGAGGAAGAGGCCAACCGCGTCCTCGGGAATCACTACAAGGTGATCAACGAGACCAAGGCCTCTGGTGAACTGATCCGGGTCGAGGGACTCGGCACCGAGCGCACGTTCATCGAATTCCGGAACGGTACGCCGGCCGTGACCGACGGCCCCTTCGGCGAGGTCAAGGAGCAGCTCGCGGGCCTCTTCCTGATCGACGTCGACAGCCTCGATCGCGCCAAGGAGATCGCTGGACCGCTGTCCGAGTACGGGGTCGTCGAGATCCGGCCGATCATGGAGGACGCCGGGACAGAGATGTGACCGGACCCGACTCGGCACGCGATACGACACCCGACACAGCGCCCGGCCCGATGCCGGGCCCGACCGCACCCGCCATCGAGGACCTGCTGCGCGAACTCGCGCCGCAGGTCCTCGCCGCGCTTGCTCGACGGAACAGCCAGTTCGATGCGGCGGAGGACGCCGTCCAGGAGGCCTTGCTGACGGCGTCGCAGCAATGGCCCGACAGCGGCATCCCCGACAACCCTCGCGGCTGGCTCATCACCGTCGCGCAGCGACGACTGACCGACCTGCTCCGCGCGGACGTCGCTCGGCAGCGCCGCGAATCGGCGGCCGCTGCGCTGCTCCCACCGGACGCGTGGCAGATCGCGCCGCCCGACGCGAACGATGCAGCGCCACGCGAGGACGACTCGCTCACGCTGCTGTTCCTGTGCTGCCATCCGGCGCTGTCCCCGGCGTCACAGCTCGCGCTGACGCTCCGCGCGGTCGGCGGGTTGACGACGGCCCAGATCGCGGCCGCCTTCCTCGTTCCCGAGGCGACGATGGCCCAGCGCATCAGCCGGGCGAAGGCGACCATCGCGGGCGCCGGCGGGCGCTTCGAGATGCCCCCCGACGCGGATCTGCCCGACCGGCTCCAGGTGGTCCTCCACGTCCTCTACCTGATGTTCAACGAGGGCTACACCGCCTCTTCGGGCGACGACCTGCTCCGACCCGAGCTCGCCGCCGAGGCGATCCGGCTGACCCGCGATGTCCACCGGCGGCTCCCCGACGAGACCGAGGTCGCCGGGCTTCTGGCCCTGATGCTGTTGACCGATGCGCGTCGGCCTGCCCGGACCGACGGTCACGGCAATCTCGTTCCGCTGGCCGATCAGGACCGCTCGCGCTGGGACCGGTCGGCGATCGCCGAGGGCGTCGAGATCATCACAACCACCCTCCCGCGCGGGCGGATCGGTCCGTACCAGGTCCAGGCAGCGATCGCCGCCGTCCACGATGAGGCGTCCCGCGCCGAGGACACCGATTGGCGCGAGATCATCGAGCTATACCGGCTCCTCGAGCGTGTGGCTCCGAACCCGATGGTCACCCTCAACCATGCCGTTGCCGTCGCCATGGTCGACGGTCCGGGTGCGGGTCTCGCGATGCTGCGAGAGCTGGAGGAGGACGAGCGCATGGCCAAACACCATCGACTCGAGGCCGTTCGAGCCCACCTGCTCGAGATGGCGGGCGACGCGGCCGCCGCGCGCGCCGCGTATCGACTCGCCGCACAGCGGACGACGAGCCTCCCGGAGCGTCGCTACCTGGAGGCTCGCGCGTCGCGTCTTGCCTAGGGTCCGATCGACGTCAGTCGTCAGCCCCCCAGTCGATGGATGCCGGCCGGAACGACGACAGCGGCAGGATGACTCGGGACCCTCCTTCAAGAAGACTTCGACATGACCCCCGATCGGTCAGGGCAGCCGCTGCCAGCTCCCGTTACCGACGTTCCCCGGAGCCGGGATCCGGACGGCGGGCGTCACGCCCTCCGGGTCCAATACGAGGAGCTGGTAGAAGCCATCGGTGTCGTTGCCCACGTAGCTGTAGAGCCGCGTCCCGTCGGGCGACCAGACCGGTGGAGCGAGGTCGGCTGGTGTCCGCAGCTCGACGACCCGCGTGCCGGCGCGATCGCTCACGACCACATAGGCGCGGGCCGACTCGTCCGCCGGCGCACGCGCCCAGGCCAGGCGCTTACCGTCCGGCGACCAGCTCGGTGAGAACTCGGGGCTGGGGTCGTGCGACAGGTTCGTGACGGTCTTCCCGTCGGCCGATACCGTGAAGATGTCGAGCTGGTCGTCATTCACGGCGCTCACGGCGATCAGCGCACCATCCGGCGACCAGTCCGGCCACAGGACGATGTCCTTGAGTGACGCGACCTCGTGCTCGTTCGACCCATCTGGGGCGACCGAGTGCAGCGTGGTCGACGCTTCGCTGACGTACGCGATGCTCTTCCCGTCGGGTGCCCAAGCCGGGTCGATGCCCTTGCGTGTCGGATCGGTGATGCGGTCGACCTCGCCCGCCAGATCGGCGACGAAGATCGCCGTCCCATCCGGCGTATCGGCCGCGTACGCCAGCTGGTCACCGGCCGGCGACCAGCTCATGCTGCTCGGTTGATTTAGCGACTCCTCTCGCTCTCGAAGCGTGATCCCGTCAGCAAGCACATGACGTCCGCCGCCGTACTGGTCGACGACCGTCAGTGCCCACGGTGTGGCCGGCTTGTCCCGATGCCAGAACGCGAGGTGCAGTCCGTCGCGCGACCAGATCGGGCTGATCGACTCGCCGTCCTTCGGCACGAGCACGTGTCGCTGCGTCCCATCGATCCGGGCGACGACGATGCCGTCGGCGGAGTCCATGGTGATGAATCCGGCCGTGGTCAAGCCGAAGGGTGGTGCGGGCCGTGGGGACCCGACGATGATCACTGCCGCCACGATCGCGATGACCAGCAACAGGAGCGTTCCAGCGACCAGGAGGAAGCGGCCGCCCGCCACCGCCCGCCGGGCCGTGGCGCCCCACATCCACCGATCCGAGATCAGCCAGGCCCGCCGGCGCGGCACATCGGCTACGCGGTCGAGCGCCTGGTCGAGCAGACCCGCCGGCGGTGACGTCGGGCGGACGTCCGCGAGCCAGGTCTCGAGGGTGCGGTCGAAGTCGCTCGCGGTACTCATGCCGTCCGACCTCGCTCGATGGGAACCACGCGGGCGTCCGAGTCGAGCGCAGCGCGCATCGTCCTCTTGCCGCGATACAGGCGGGATTTGACCGTACCGAGCGGGATCCCGAGGAGGTCCGCGATCTCGGTCAACAGGAAGCCCTCGATGTGGTGGAGCACGATCACCGTGCGCTCTTCGATGTCGAGACGTCTGAACGCGCGGTCCAGCTGGTCTCGATCGATCAGGCCGGGAAGCGCGTCTGGGCTTCCTCGCTCGTCGACGACCGCGTGGATCTCGACGAGACGTCTTCGCCGCTCGCGTCCCGCCTCGCGATAGCAGCACCTGACGAGGACGCGGTGCAACCAGGCTTCGAACCGGTCGGGATCACGGATCGCGGAGAGGTCACGCCAGGCAGTGACGAGCGCCTCCTGGGTGGCATCCGCGGCTCGGTCCGGATCCCGGAGGATGAGCGCCGCGACCGCGTACAACCGGCCGATCGAGGCGGACGCCAGAACGTCGAACGCCTCTCGGTCGCCGGCCATCGCGGATCGGACCAGCTCTCGATCCATCGTCCCTCCGGATCGGGCACATCTTGGTGCCTTCACCGAGCTATGGGCGAGGGGTCGCGCAAAAGGTTCCCGAATCCGTCCCCGGCCCGCTTACGCGGGGAGCCCTCAGGGTCGCGTCGCCTGCAGTCGTTCCCGGAGGAGCCGTTGCGGCACACCTGACACGTCGA
>DATNFQ010000195.1:0-12774 GCA_035606295.1 Patescibacteria group bacterium | reverse complement strand
CGGCGCCTGGAAGAGGGTGGCCCGGCCGCCGCCCGCCGGGTCGAGCTGCTCCGTGCCCAGCCGCTGTTCGCACCGTTGTCACTGGCGACGATCGAGCATCTCGCAGGATCGCTTCGGCCGGTCACCTTCGACCCAGACGCGTGGCTGATGCGTGAGGGCGATCCGGGTGATCGCTACGTTCTGATCGATCGCGGCGAGGCCGAGGTCACGCGCCTCGGGGAAGTCATCGGTCAGCTCGGTCCGACCGATGGGGCCGGAGAGATCGCCCTCGTCAACGACGTGCCGCGGACCGCGTCCGTGCGCGCAGTGACGGGCATCGATGCATTCGCCCTTGATCGACGCGACTTCCTCGAAGCCGTCACCGGTCACGCCGTCAGCGAGGCGCGCGCGCATCACCTCGTGGACGAGCACCTGGCGGCGGACCAGGCGCGCGAGGTCTGATCCCGAAGCGACTCGAGGCGCTGCCGCACCAAGGCGTCCTCGGACGCTCGCCCGCCTACACTGCGGATATGCCCGAGACCGTCGCCCCCGCTCCGTCACACCCCTACGACCGCCCGACCGATCCGGCGAAGCGGCACTCCGCGCGGCTCACCGATGGGCCGGACCGCGCCGGCGCACGCGCGATGCTCAAGGCGATCGGATTCACGGACGAGGACCTTGCCAAGCCGCTGGTCGGCGTCGCGACGACCTGGATCGAGACGATGCCGTGCAACTACAACCAGCGCCGGCTGGCTGAGTTCGTCAAGGAGGGCATCCGCGCGGCCGGCGGGACGCCCATGGAATTCAACACGGTGTCGGTCAGCGACGGCGTGTCGATGGGCACCGAGGGGATGAAGGCGTCGCTCATCAGCCGGGAGGTCATCGCCGACTCGATCGAGCTGGTCGTCCGCGGTCACCTGCTCGATGGCGTGGTCTGCCTGGTCGGCTGCGACAAGACGATCCCGGCCGCGGCGATGGCTCTCGGCCGGCTCGACGTCCCCGGCCTGATCCTCTACAACGGCACGATCTATCCCGGTGTCTACAAGGGCCAGCGCAACGCGACCGTCGTCACCGCCTACGAGGCGATCGGCGCCTACCAGGCCGGCAAGATCACGCTCGACGAGCTGTACGAGGTCGAGAACGCTGCCTGCCCGGGTGCCGGCGCGTGTGGCGGCCAGTTCACCGCCAACACGATGGCGATGGTGATGGAGTTCCTCGGGCTGTCGCCGGCCGGCCTGAACGCGATCCCCGCCGAGGACCCGGGAAAGGACGCCGCGGCGCGGCGGAGCGGTGAGCTGGTGATGGACCTGGTCCGGCGCGACGTCCGGCCGTCGGCCTTCGTCACCCGCGAAGCGCTCGAGAACGGGATCGCGAGCGTCGCGGCGACGGGAGGCTCGACAAACGGCGTCCTCCACCTGTTGGCGATCGCGCACGAGTTCGGTCTCCGGCTCGACATCGATGAGTTCGGCGCGGTCGCCGACCGGACGCCGATCGTGGCCGACATGCAGCCCGGGGGCCGGTTCACCGCGACCGACATGTACGAAGCCGGCGGTCTCGGTCTGGTGATGCACGAACTGCTGAAGCGACCCGGCCTGCTCCACGGCGGTGCGCCCACGGTCGATGGCCGGACCCTCGCCGAGATCGGCGCGGACGCCGTCGCGACCGACGGCCAACGGGTCGTCGTCCCCATCGAGACGCCGCTCAAGCCGACCGGTGGCCTCGCGATCCTGCGTGGATCGCTGGCGCCCGATGGCTGCGTCGTGAAACTCGCCGGACATGAGCGTCGGTTGCATCGCGGGCCGGCCCGAGTCTTCGATTCGGAGACCGAATGCTTCGAGGCGGTCCGGGATCGCCGGATCGTGCCAGGCGACGTCGTCGTCATCCGCTACGAAGGACCGGTCGGCGGACCCGGCATGCAGGAGATGCTCAGCGTCACAGCGGCGCTCGTCGGCGAGGGTCTCGGTGACGACGTCGCCCTTATCACGGATGGGCGCTTCTCAGGCGGCACGCACGGGCTGATGCTCGGTCATATCGCCCCGGAAGCAGCGCTCGGTGGGCCGATCGCGATCGTCCAGGAGGGCGACGAGATCGTCATCGATGTCGACCAGAAGCGGCTCGACCTGGCGGTCCCGGCCGAGGAGATCGAACGCCGTCTCGCGGCATGGACGCCCCGCCCACCGAACTACACGACAGGCGTGCTGGCCAAATATGCGGCCCTGGTCGGATCGGCCTCGACCGGGGCCGTCACGACCGGACCACGCATGACCGCGAACCTGGCGGCTGCCCGCGTCCCTGCATGACACGCCACATCCCGATCGGGATCAAGACCTCGCCCCAGGCGGTCGACTGGGCGACGCTCGACGCGATGTGGGCGCGCATCGGGACGTACGACGTGTTCGAGTCGGTCTGGATGAACGACCACCTGACCGATATCTCGTTCGATCGGCACGGGCCGAGCCTCGAGGCGCTGACGACGGCCGCCGCGCTGCTCCGTCACGTTCCCGGGCGTTGGATCGGGCACGCCGTGCTGTCCAACACGTTCCGGCATCCGGCTGTGCTCGCCAAAGCCGCGACCGTTCTCGACCACGCGACCGGTGGCCGGTTCATCGTCGGGCTCGGCGCCGGCTGGCACGAGGGCGAGCACGTCTCGCTCGGCATCCCGCTCCCGCCGATGCGCGAGCGTTTCGATCGATTCGAATCGGCCGTCCACGTGCTCCGGGCGCTGTGGTCGCCGGAGGCCTCCGCGCCGCCCGGGGTGACCCGGCCCGATCCGTTCTACCCGCTCGTCGAGGCCACGAACGAACCGCCGCCGACTGCCAGCGGCCCGCGGCTGTGGCTGGGCGCGGGCAAGCGCCGCGGTATCGCGTTGACTGCCGCCCTCGCCGATGGCTGGGTCATGCCGGCGGTCGACATCCTGTCGGGTCGAGCGACCGACCTTGACGACTTCAGCCTCGGACGAGACGCGATCGTCCAGCGGCTCGAGGCGATCGGCCGGGACCCGGCCACATTCGACTTCGGCGCGCAGGTCCCCACGGGCGACACTGCCGAGGACCGCGCCAAGGCGCTCGGTGCCGCCCACGACGCGCTCCGGCGCGGGGCGACCCACGTCATCCTCAACATGCGGCCGCGGCTCGGGCCGGATGGTGTCGACGTCGTCGCCGAGGAGGTCGCCGCGCCGTTGCGGCGAGCGATCGGATGAGCGGGCATCATGGGTCCATGAGTGCCCAGGAGCCCCGGACCGGGGGCTCGTTCCGCCCCGATCCCGAGGCCTACGACTCGCCGCGTGCCCAGCGCGCCCGCGAGAAAGGTCTGCGTGGCCCGTACATCACGGGTGGCGAGGCACCGGACGAGCAGGAAGCGCTCGCCGAGGAGCGACGGCTGGGTCGCTGGCTCGTGCTGATGGTCGCCGTCATCGTGGCAGCCGGGTTCGTTCTCGGTCTGATCGCGGCCCTTCTTGGGATCGTGGTCGCGCAGTGAACGTGGGTACGTCCGACCGCCCTTCGGACGCGATCCCGAGCCACGACTGGGACCGGGTGCACGCCGAGGTCGTCGAGTCGCTGCGCGACCTGATCCGCATCCCGTCGGTCAACCCGCCGGACCCGGCCCTGCCCGATGGCGAGACCCGGGCCGCGAGGTATATCGCCGATCGCCTTGCCGCCGTCGGGCTCAGACCCGAGGTCGTCGAACCCATCGCCGGCCGCGGGTCCGTCCACGTCCGATTGCGCGGCGAGGGCACCGGCGAGGACGCCCTCCTGCTGATGTCGCATCTGGACGTCGTGCCGGCGCCCCCGGAACGGTGGTCCCACGACCCGTTCGCCGGTGACATCGACGACGGCTTCATCTATGGCCGTGGCACCGTCGACATGAAGGGCATGGTCGCGCTCCAGCTCGGGGTCATCGAGCGGCTTGCCCTCGAGGCGAGAGCGGCCGGCCGCGATCCTGCGTCAGACCCGATCCCCGGGCTGATGCGCGACCTGCTGTTCACCTGCGCGGCCGACGAGGAGGCTGGCGCCACGGACGGCGCCCGATGGCTGGCCCTGCACCGGCCAGACTGGCTCCGCGCGGCAGGAGCGCTCAACGAGTGTGGTGGGGTCACGGTCCACGCGGGGGGCGTGCGCTTCTACCCGATCATGGTGGCGGAGAAGGGGTTCGCGCCGTATCGCATCCACGTGAGCGGGACGTGGGGGCATGGCTCCATGCCACGACCTGAGAACGCAGCCGTCATCGCCGCCGAGATCGTCACGCGACTGTCCGTCCCAGGTCCGATCCGGATGACACCGGTGATCACCCGCATGCTCGAGACCGCCGCGGACGCCCTGCCGCCCGCCACCGGATCGGTGCTGCGAGCGATCGCGGCAGCCGAGCTCGACTCGGAGACGGCCGACCGCGAGATCGATCGGCTCTGCGACCCGGTCTGGTCACGAGCGATCCGCGCGCTCATCCGAGACACCTTCAGCCCGAACATCATCCAGGCGGGCGTGAAGTACAACGTCATCCCTGGCGACGCGACGGTCGACGTCGACTGCCGGCTCCTGCCGGGTTCGACGGACGCGGACATCCTGACCGAGCTCGAACAGCGCATCGGGCCCGACCTCCTACCGTCCTGCCGATTCGAGCGCCTCGCGCTCGGCGAACCGGTCGAAGCGCCCGCCGAAGGCCCGCTGTGGGACACGCTCGTCGGCGCCCTCGTCGACCACGATCCGGCGGCCGTGCCGCTCCCCGTCATGGCGCCGTTCGCGACGGACGCCAAGGCCAGCGCGATGGTCGGAACGCCGACGTACGGGTTCGCCCCATTCGGCCTGGAGCCAGGTGAGCCGTTCCTCGAGCTGTGGCACGGCGTCGATGAGCGGATCTCGCTCAGCGCGCTGCGCTTCGGGTTGCCGGTCCTCTACGACGTGGTGCGGCGGTTCTGCGCCTGATCGTCGCGGAGCAGCTCAGCCGGCGGCCGGCACCTCTCCCTGAGCGTCAGACGCGCTGATCCGCACGGACTCCGCGCACCTGGGGCAGATGTAGACGTGGCCACGGTTCCAGTCCCGCTCCGGGTCGACCTCCGACGGGTCCCGCACGTCCTGGGGCTCCAACTCGACCCACGACCCGTCCGCGTGCTGGTGCTCGACCTTCAGGCCGGAAGCCACGATGCCGTACTGGAACATCCATCTCCTCCTCGGGCGTCGTTCCTGGTGCTCGGTCAGCCGGCCTGCATCCGCTCGGCAGCATCGGGCGCCGGCCCGATCACCCGGACCCGCTCCTCGCAGGTCGTGCAGATGTAGACGTGCCCGCGGTCCCATTCCCGCTCCGGGTCGGATCCGGCTGCATCGTGGGCATCGGTCCCGGCGGGCACCAGCGTCGACCACGTCCCGTCGCTGTGCTGATGCTCGATCTGGAACAGAGCGGCTGCGGGGTTGCCGTAGTACATCGAGACCTCCTGCCCGCGTAGCCTACGCGTGCAGTCGAGGCCTATGTACCCGGTTCGCGGGTGGCGCGGATCAGCCGGCCGCGACGGCTGATGGCATGGGTCGCCAGCGCCGCGACGCCCATCGCGACGATCGAGCGCTCGGCGGTCGGCAACGGCCGGACCGCCGAGAGGAACTGCTCCGCCCGACCCCGGTCGACGACGCGCAGGATCGCGTGGCCGCGCGGTGTCAGCCGCAACACCTTCTGGCGGCGGTCCTCCTCCTCGCTCCGACGCTCGACGAGCCGCCGCTTGACGAGGCCGTCGATGAGCCGGCTCGTCGCCGACGGAGAGCGGTTGATCGATTCGGCCAGCTCGCCGATCGTCAAGGTGCTGCCGTCGGCGAGGACATAGAGCGCCGCGAGCTGGGTGAACCCGAGACGCAGCTCGCCGAGCTGGCTCGCGAACCCGATGACGAGCTCCCGCCAGAGGGCCCGTCCCATCGCGACCCGCTCGGAGATCTGTCGGACGTTGGGGAGGCGCGTGCCGGCGGCGAGGACGGATGCAGATAGGTCGGTCTCGAAGCGTTCGGCGATCTCCCGCCGCGGCGCTGGGCGTGTCGTCGGGCGCACCCGTGTCTCAGTCATGCATGCAAGCATGCACGCGAATCCGGGTCTGCGGCAACCAGTCCCCGTACGCTCGGGTCCGATGACTTCCACAGCCTTCGTCTTCCCCGGCCAGGGCTCGCAATCGGTGGGCATGGGCCGGGATCTCGCCACGTCCTCGCCGGCCGCCGCTGCCGTGTGGGCAGCGACTGATGCCGCCCTCGGCGAGTCGATCAGTTCGCTCGCGTGGGAAGGGCCGGCAGAGCGACTCGATCTCACGGAGAACGCCCAGCCCGCACTGCTCGCAGCGTCGAT
The DNA here is from genome assembly GCA_035606295.1 of Patescibacteria group bacterium. GTDB lineage: Bacteria > Chloroflexota > Limnocylindria > Limnocylindrales > CSP1-4 > SPCO01. The sequence continues at coordinate 6,483 of DATNFQ010000195.1, read as the reverse complement.
CGCGATCCTGGAAGCGCTCCGCGAACGCTGGACCGCTGCCGGTGTCTCCGAACCGAAGCCTGCGTTCGCCGCCGGCCACTCGATGGGCCAGTACTCGGCCTTCGTGGCTGCCGGCGTCCTGTCGCTCGGCGACGGCGTGCGCCTGGTCCGGCGCCGCGGCGAGCTCATGCAGGCGTCAGGCCAGGGCCGCGATGGCGCGATGGCCGCGCTGATCGGGCTCGACGACGCGAAGGTTCCCGAGCTGATCGCCGCGGCCAACGAGCATGGGACCTTCGTCGTCGCGAACCGCAATGCGCCCGGTCAGGTCGTCGTCTCCGGTGAGCGCGCCGCCATCGAGGCTGGCGCGGAGGTCGCGAAGACACTCGGAGCCAAGCGGGCGATCGTCCTGCCGGTGAGCGTCGCGGCCCACTCCCCGCTCATGGCCGAGGCCGCCGAAGGGATGCGCGAGACCCTTGCGGGCATCGCCTTCGCCGACCCGACGATGACCTTGCTGGCTAACGCCGACGCACGGCCGATCACCACCGGTGAGGAGGCTCGCGCCGAACTCGTCGACCACCTCACGGCCGGTGTCGACTGGGTCGCGGCGGTCGAGCGGATGACAGCGGCTGGCGTCACGACCTTCGTCGAGGTCGGGCCCGGCAAGGTCCTGACCGGCCTCATCAAACGCATCGCGCCGGACGCGGAGATCGTCTCCGCCGACGATCCGGCGACCCACGACCGACTCATCGATCCGGCCGGCGTCACGGCCTGATCGCGAACTGACTGGAGGATCCGAACCACATGCGTCGTCCCGACTACGACCGCCGCGTCGTCGTCACTGGTGTCGGGGTCGTGAGCCCCGTCGGCAACGATAAGGACACCGCCTGGTCCAATCTCGTGAACGGCGTGTCCGGACTCGGGCCGATCACCTATTTCGACACGGAGCCCTATGAGGCGAAGGTCGCCGGCGAGGTCCAAGACTTCGACGCCAAGGAATGGATGGACCCGAAGGCGGCTCGCCGGAGCGAGTCGAGCTTGCACTTCGGGGTCGCCGCCGGGAAGCAGGCGCTGGCCGATTCCGGCTTCGAGCTGACCGACGAGAACCGCACCGAGGTCGGCGTGATCTTCGGATCGGGTGCTGGCGGCCAGCAGCTCATGATCGACAACTACGTCTCGCTCCACGATCGTGGCCACCGCACGGTCGCGCCGACGTTCATCGCCAATGCGCTCGTCGACAGCCCATCAGGGATGATCGCGATCGAGACCGGCGCGATCGGTCACAACGTGTGCATGGTCTCCGCATGTGCGACCGGCACGCACAACGTCGGCGAGGCGGCCGAGGCGATCCGGCGAGGCGACTGCATCGCCGTCATCAGCGGTTCGACCGAGGCGCCGCTGCTCGAAGTCGCGCACGCCGGCTTCTCGAACATGCGCGGGATGGGTCTGCCGCGCGCCGGCGAGGACCCGCAGACCGTTTCGCGGCCATTCGACGCGACGCGCGATGGCTTCGTGCTCGGCGAAGGCGCCGGCTCGTTGTTCCTCGAGGATCTCGAGCTCGCCAAGGCGCGTGGCGCGAAGATCTATGCCGAGGTCGTCGGCTATGGGTCGGCCGCGGATGGCTGGGACATGATCCAGCCGATCGACGCCGGCATCGGCTCGGCGCGGGCCATGAAGATGGCGCTCGAGCGTCGCGGCGTGCCGGCCGACGAGGTCGACCTCATCAATCCACACGGCACCTCGACCCCGCTCGGTGACAAGCGCGAAGCCGAGGCGATCTGGACCACCTTCGGGTCGCGCGCCTCGCGCGATTCGCATGCGATCGCGATCAGCGCGACCAAGTCGATGACGGGTCACATGATGGGTGCGGCCGGAGCCTTCGAGGCGTTCGCGGCCGTGATGTCGGTCTCCGAGCAGTGCGCTCCCGGGACGTTGAACTACCGCGACTACGACCCGGAATGCGACCTGTGGGTGCCGGCGGAGACCGTCCCCATGGAGATCCGCTACGCCCTCTCGAACAACATCGGGCTTGGCGGCCACAACGGCGCGATCATCTTCGCGCGGTACGACGGCGACTGACCCTCCCCGGGCTCGTCGCCATCCCTACAATCCGAGCCGATGCCTGAGAAGGATCCTGCCCGTCGCGCGGTCGTGACCGGACTCGGTGCTGTCATGCCGATCGGCAATGACTTCCCGACCTATTGGTCGAATCTCAAAGCTGGTGTGACCGGCACGCGGACGATCCGTAGCTTCGACGCCTCGAACCACGAAGTCCGCATCGCCGCCGAGGTGCTCGACTTCGACCCGACCAAGGTCATGGACCCGAAGATGGCTCGTCGGATGAGCCGGTTCATCCACCTGGCCATGGGCGCCGGCAAGGAGGCCGTCGCCGACTCCGGCATCGACTTCGGTGCGATGACGCAGGAGGAGCGCGATCGCGTCGGGGTCGTCGTCAACACCGGCGGCGGCGGGATCGAACAGATCATCGACGGGACCCACGTCCACGACCAGAAGGGTCCGCGCTTCGTGTCGCCATTCGCGGTGCCGGCCCTGTCTGGGTCGATGGCGGCGGCGATGCTATCGATGGAATGGGGGCTGACCGGACCGGTCATCACCCAGGTCGCTGCCTGCGCGACATCCGTGATCGCGTTCCAGGATGCGCTGCGGCTGATCCGTGACGGCGATTGCGATGTCGTCGTGACCGGCGGGACCGAGGCGCCGATCTGGCCGATGGGCGTCGCTGCGCTCGCCAACATGACCGCCCTCTCGAAGCGCAATGACGAGCCCGAGAGCGCGTCGCGCCCATTCGACTTCACGCGAGACGGGTTCGTACTCGGCGAGGGGGCGGGGATCACGGTCGTCGAGTCGCTCCAGCACGCACTCGATCGAGGTGCGACGCCGATCGCCGAGATCATCGGCGGGGCACTCACAGCCGACGCGTTCCACATCAGCGCGCCGGAGCCGACGGGCCGGGGGCAGGCCCGCTCGATGACCAACGCGATGCGCCATGCGGGTATCGCCCCCGACGAGGTCGACTACATCGTGGCCCACGGGACTGCCACGCCGCTGAACGACGTGACAGAGACCAGGGCGATCAAGACGGCCTACGGCGACCACGCCTACAAGGTCCCGATCAGCTCGCCGAAGTCGATGATCGGCCATCTCGTCGGCGCCGCCGGGATCGCCAGTGCCCTCGCCGCGCTCGGTGCGATCCGCGACAACGTCATCCCGCCGACGGCCAATCTGCGCACGCCGGATCCGGACTGCGACCTCGACTATGTGCCGTTGACCGCGCGGGAGAAGAAGATCGATACGGTCGCCGTCGACGGCTTCGGCTTCGGCGGTCAGAACGCGGTGACGATCTTCCGACGCGTCGTCGACTAGCCGCGCCCCGGGGGCGGCGCGGGTAGCTAGCGGAGGGCGTGACCCTCGAACGCCTCCATCGCCTGGACGAATCGCTCATCGAGCTCGGCCGCGCGGCCGACCGTGTAGTCGTACCGGACGAGGACCGACTCGCTGATCGCAACGAGCCGAGGGTGACCCCCGGCCTCGCACGCGGTCAGGCGATGCTCGAGCACGAAGCTCGACCGGCCGATCCGCGTCGCGCGGGATTCGACCGTGACGACGTCCGTGTGGAAGACCTGGGCGCGATACGTGATGCGCGCCTCGGCGAGGATCAGGCTCTCGGCGCCGTGATGCCGGGCGGCCAGCGGTTCGCCGGTCACGTCCGACCAGTACCGGATCCGCGCCATCTCGCAGTACGTCAGATACACCGCGTTGTTGACGTGGCCCATCGCGTCGGTGTCGGAAAACCGGACATCGATCGTCACGCGATGTGCGAAGTCGCCGCGCAGGTCGCGCGGGTCGTCTGGCGTCTGGATCCGGCTGGCGATCATCCGTCGGTCAGTCTGCCGGGTCGACGATGAGCGTGCCGGCCATCCCGGCCTCGGCGTGGCCCGGCACCGTGCACACGATCTGGTACGAGCCCGGCTCGTCGATCCGGAATCGGATCTTCTGCGTCTGACCGGGACGAGCTCCCGCGTCGACGTTGGCGAGGCCCTGCACCTCCCAGTCGTGGAACACGGCGTCCTGGTTCGTGAAGGACAGCACGACGGTCTGGCCGACGTCGATGCGAATGTCGGCGGGCGTGAACCGAGCGTCCCGGGCAACGATGGCGAGATGCGTCGCTCCGCGGTCGATCCAGCGATCGGCCGCCATCACACCACCCGCGACGCCCAGTGCCGCCAGAGCGACGGCGCCGAGGAAGGCTGCCTCGCGGAGTCGATGGAGGGATCCTCGCCGCATCCGATGTGCCGCCTCGGGGCGTGCGTCGTATGAACGCAACCGCAGTGCGTTCGCCACGACCGTCACCGACGAGAGGGCCATCGCGGCCGCGGCCAACGCCGGAGACAAGGCGATGCCGAACGATGGGACGAGGACGCCCATGGCGATAGGGATGAGGACGATGTTGTAGGCGAACGCCCAGAATAGGTTCTGGCGGACCGTGGTCATCGTGGCCCGCGACAGACCGATCGCGGCCGCCACACCACGAGGGTCGGCACCGAGCAGCGTGATCGGTGCCGCCTCGATCGCGACGTCCGTCCCGGTCCCGATGGCGATCCCGACGTCGGCGCTCGCGAGTGCCGGGGCATCGTTGATGCCGTCGCCGACCATCGCGACCGTTCGGCCGCGACCCTGCAGACGCTCGACGATCCTCGCTTTGCCCTCCGGGCGGACCTCGGCGACGACCCGATGGGCGGGGATGCCCACCTGGGCGCCGATCGCGTTGGCGGCGGCCCGTCCGTCGCCCGTCACGAGCCAGGTCTCGATGCCCGCGTCCGTCAACTCACGGATCGCCGCTGAGGCCTCCGCGCGGACCGGGTCTGCGATCGTGATGACACCGGCCGCCCGCCCATCGACGGCCACCGCGACGACCGTCCGACCACCGCCGTCCGCGGCCTCAAGCGCACCGAGGATCGGTTCGAGGTCGACCGACGCCTCGGCGAGCCAGCGGGGATTGCCGACCGCCACCGCCCGGCCGCCACTCGCGTCGTCGACCCGGCCGCGCACGCCGCCACCGACGACCGCGTCGAATCCCTCGACGCTCCGGAACCCGAGCTCGCGCGCGTTCGCATATTCGACGATCGCACCGCCGAGGGGATGCTCGCTGGCACGTTCGAGGGACGCGACCAGATCGATGAGGGATGTGCGGTCCATCCCGTCGATCGCCACCACGTCGACGACCGAGGGGCGACCGAGCGTCAGCGTCCCGGTCTTGTCGAAGACGACGGTATCGATCGCCTCAGCACGCTCCAATGCCTCGCCGCCACGGATGAGGATGCCGGCCTCCGCCCCACGTCCGGTGCCGACCATCACGGCCGCGGGCGTCGCCAGGCCCATCGCGCACGGGCACGCGATCACGACGACGCTGATGAACGCGGACAGTGCGAGCGTGAAGCGCGGCTCGGGACCGGCGACGAACCAGATCACGAAGGTCGCGGAGGCCAGGAACAGGACCAGCGGGACGAAGGCTTCGGCGATCCGATCGGCCAAGTGCTGGATCGGCGCTTTGCTGCCTTGAGCGCGGCGGACGGCCTCGACGATCCGCGCGAGCGCCGTGTCATGCCCGACCCGGGTCGCACGCATCACGAACGTCCCGGTCCGGTTCATCGTCCCGCCGACGACCTCGGTGCCGGGAGCGACCTCGACCGGCACCGGCTCGCCGGTGAGCATGCTCGCGTCGATGCTCGATGCACCCTCGAGCACGATGCCGTCGACCGGCACCTTGTCGCCGGGCCGGACGCGAACACGGTCGCCGACGGCGACCTGGACGAGCGGGGTGTCGGTCTCGCCGTCGTCGGTGACGATCCGCGCGGTGGCCGGCTGCAACCCGATGAGTCGCCGGATCGCGCCGGCCGTACCGGCCTTCGCTCGACCCTCGAGCCACCGGCCGAGGAGCACGAGGCCGATGATGATCGTCGATGCATCGAAGTAGGTCTCAGGATGGAGGCCAGCCTCGTGGATCGCGTCCGGGAAGAGCGTGACACCGACGCTGTAGAGCCACGCGGCGCTCGTCCCGACGGCGATGAGCGTGTCCATGTTCGCCGTCCCGTGCCTGAGGGCCCGCCACGCGGCGCGGTAGAACCGTCCGCCGGCGACGAACTGGATGACGGTGGCGGGAACGAGCGCGACCCAGTTCAACGTCTCCATCGGGATCCGTGTCTGCGGGACGAACATCACGACCATGATCCCGACGGCGACGACGATCGAGATGACGGCCTGTCGCAGCAGGAGCGCGGCCTCACGATCGCGGCGGGCATCGTCGCGGGCGGCCTCCTGGACGAGCGACCAGCCAGCCGTGTCCGCCGGGCCGCCGTCTCGTGACAGTGCGGGCTCGCGGACGTCGTACCCGGCGGCTTCGACCGCGGCGACGAGGCGGTCCCTGTCAGCGACATCCGGGAGGTAGCGGATGGTCGCCATCTCGGTTGCGAGATTGACGTTGGCCTC
>DATNFQ010000194.1:0-10556 GCA_035606295.1 Patescibacteria group bacterium | reverse complement strand
CCGAGTCCGACCCCGTCGCCCACACCCGCCCCGACGCCCTCCCCATCGCCGGCGCCTACCCCGAGCCCGACACCGGCTCCGACGCCACCGCCGACACCGAAGCCGATCACGTTCGTGGCTGCGAGCTCCGCCGGCGCGGTCGCCTCGACCTCGATCACGGTGCCTGTGCCGGCCGGCGTCACGACGGGAGATTTCCTGATCGCCTCGATCGCCGTGCGTGGCAATCCGACGGTCAACGCGCCGGCTGGCTGGACCCTCATCCGGTCCGATGCGAACGGGTCGACGATGCGGCTGTCGACCTTCCGCCGCTTCGTGACGACGACCGAGCCCGCGACGCACGTGTTCACCTTCACGAAGTCGAGTACAGCGAGCTCGGCTGGCATCGCGGCGTACCGGGGCGTCAACCCGACGACGCCGGTCGACGTCCACGGTGGCCAGGTGACCACCAGGGCCGGAACCAAGCTGAGTGCTCCGACCGTGACCGCCACGGTCGCCGGCACGAAGCTGATCTCGGTCTTCGGGAGCGCGATCGACGCGACGGCGATCCCGCCGACCGGTATGACCGAGCGCTACGACCGTCTCAGCGTCGGCTCATCGAAGGTCTCGGTGACCGCCGACGATCAGACGCTCGCGGCGGCGGGTGCCACCGGCGTCCGGACCGTGACGCTCGACAAGTCGACGACCGGCCTCGGCCAGGACATCTGCCTCCGACCCGCCCCATAGCCCCGGGAAGCGCTCGGAAGCAGCCGTTATCATCGCGGCCATGCCGCCGGTCGACGCGCTCACGCTGGCATCGGTGGGGCGTGTTCCGCGATGAGACGCGCACTCGTCATCACGGCCAGCGACCGCGTGACCGAGGGGACGCGCGAAGACACGTCGGGCGCAGGCGTTGGTGAGCGTCTCGAGGCCATCGGGTTCACCGTCCAGCGCGCGGTGCTGCCGGACGAGCGTTCGGTGTTGACCGACGTCCTGCGCGATTCCGCAGGATCCCACGATCTGATCGTCACGACGGGCGGGACGGGGCTGACGCCTCGCGACGTGACGCCGCAGGCCACCCGTGACGCGATCGACTACGAGGTCCCAGGCCTCGCCGAGGCGATGCGCGCGGCCGGCCGACGATCGACGCCGCTCGCCGACCTGTCACGCGGGGTCGTCGGCGTCATCGGTCGAGCGCTGGTCGTGAACCTTCCAGGGAGCCCCAAGGGCGCGATGGAATCGCTGGCTGCGATCGAACCCGTCCTCGACCACGCGCTCGAGACTCTTGCTGGCCCGTTCGACCATGAGACCGCCGCACCAGCCGGGAGTCGCGACCGATGACCTTGTTCGCGCCATTCGCCGAGGTCCCGTACTACCCGCTCGTCTTCCCCTTGTTCTGGGGCGCGATGGCCATCTTCGTGCTGGCGATGGCGCGCCACCTTCGCGTGTTCGCCGCGGCCCGCGCGGAGGGACCGAGCCCGTTCGCCGACATCCCGCGCCGCTTCGTCGGCCTGATGCAGTACGCGTTCATCCAGACCAAGATGTTCAAGGACTGGCGCGCCGGGTTGATGCATGCAGGCATCTTCTGGGGCTTCGTGCTGCTGACGATCGGCACGGTCAACATCGTCACCGGCGGGATCGTCGAGCAGATCCTCTCGATCCCGTTCGACGGCCTGATCTGGGCCCTCGTCAGCGTCATGCAGAACACGGTCGCCGTGATCGTGCTCGTGTCGATCGGCTGGGCGTTCTTCCGGCGGCTCGTGACGAAGCCGCGTCGCCTGACCTACAACCGTGACGCGCTGATCATCCTGTCGATGATCGGTGGGGTCGTTCTGACCGAGCTGCTGGCCGAGACCTTCGAGTTCGCCGCCCATGGCGACCAGCCCGGTGCCTACGTCTCGGCCGCTCTGGCGGCGCCCCTCCGTGCGAACCTCTCGCAGGCGACGAACGAGGCCCTGTTCGCGCTGCTCTGGTGGGCGCACATCGCGCTCGTGGCCGCGTTCCTGATCTACCTGCCGTTCAGCAAGCACCTCCACATCGCCACGAGCTTCCCGAACATCTGGTTCCGCAAGCTCAAGCCGCGCGGCGAGCTGCCGCAGATGGATCTCGAGGACGAGAACGCGACGTTCGGTCTCAAGTCGCTCCAGGACCTGGGCTGGAAGGACCTCCTCGATGGCTTCACGTGTACCGAATGCGGGCGCTGCCAGCAGGCGTGCCCCGCCTGGAATACCGGGAAGCCGCTCAATCCGAAGACCTTCATCATGGGTATCCGGGATATGTCGGTCGAAGCCGAGCACGGCATCGACCTCATCCCGAATTCGCCGATCGTGCGCGAGACCTACGGGCTCGACGACACCCGACCGGCGGCGGCCGCGATGGCCAAGCCGATCGTCGACGACGCGATCCCGTACGAGGCCGTCTGGGACTGCGTCACGTGCGGTGCGTGCGTGGAGGCCTGCCCGGTGCTCATCGAGCACGTGGACAAGATCGTCGGTCTGCGCCGGAACCTCGTGCTCGAGGAGTCACGCTTCCCGCAGGAGCTGACCGCGGCATTCCGATCGATGGAGGGGCAGGGCAACCCGTGGGGCCAGCCGGCATCGACGCGGATGGACTGGACGAAGCCGTTGCCGTTCGAGGTGCTGACGGTCGCTGACATGGCGGCGGACGGTGGCCTCGACGGGCTGGAGGTCCTCTACTGGGTCGGCTGCGCCGCCGCGTTCGATCCGCGCAACCAGAAGGTCGCGCGTGCGGTCGCGACGTGTCTGCACGCCGCCGGCGTGAACTTCGCGGTGCTTGGCCAGGAAGAGTCGTGCACCGGTGATCCCGCCCGGCGGATGGGCAACGACTACGTCTACCAGATGCTCGCGATGAGTGCCGTCGACACGCTGAACAAATACAAGATGGGCGAGCGGACGATCGTCACGGCCTGCCCGCATTGCTTCAACACGATCGGTAACGAGTACGGCCAGCTCGGCGGGTCGTTCCGCATCGTCCACCATTCGACGTTCCTCTCCGAGCTGGTCTCATCCGGCCGTCTCGCCACCGTGCCCGAGGACGCCGAGTCATCGACCGGCGACCACCGGCCGGGAAGCGTCACCGTCCACGACTCCTGCTACCTGGCGCGGTACAACGGCGTCATCGAGGCGCCACGATCGGTCCTCGGCGCTGCGGGCGTCTCGGTCACCGAGATGGAGAAGAGCGGCAAGAACACCTTCTGCTGCGGCGCGGGCGGTGGCCGGATGTGGATGGAGGAGACGCGAGGGACCCGCATCAATGTCGAGCGGACGCGTCAGGTGCTCGAGACGGGCGCGTCGACGGTCGCGACGGCGTGTCCGTTCTGCATGGTGATGATGAGCGATGGTCTTGCGGCGGTCGAAGGCGGGACCACGGTCAACGCGATGGACATCAGCGAGGTCCTTGCCGCCCGACTTGCGGCGGTGCCCGAGGACCGTCGCCTCCCGGTCGTCTAGCCGGTGGCCGCGGCCGATATCGACCCGGCGGTGCGCTGGGAGCACCTTGTCGCCGACATCCTGGCGACCGGGACCGCGACGTATGGCAACGAGGACGGTCCGAAGCGGGCCTTCGGCGCGACCTCGCTCAAGACCGATGGCCGGATCTTCGCGATGCTCGTGAAGGACCGGCTGGTCGTGAAGCTGCCGGCGGCGCGGGTCACGCAGCTCGTCGAGGACGGGGCAGGGGAGCACTTCGACCCGGGTCACGGCAGGATCCAGAAGGAATGGCTGTCCGTACTCGAGGGTGACGACGGGACCTGGCGCGCGCTCGCGACCGAGTCCGAGGCGTACGTGGCGCGGAGGGCGCGATGAGCGATCGCGACCTGGCCGGGCTCACTCCGCACGAGCTGCAGAACCAGGCATCGTGGGATGCGGACAGCGACGCCTATCAGGAGCGCCACGGAGCCGATCTGGCTGACAGCGGTGGCGTCGCGTGGGGCACGACCCAGATCCCGGAGTCCGAGCTGCGCGTGCTGGGTGATGTCGCCGACAAGGATGTGCTCGAGCTCGGGTGCGGCGCAGCCCAGTGGTCGATCGGGTTGGCTCGGCTCGGCGCACGACCGGTCGGGATCGATCTGTCGGAACGACAGCTCGAGCACGCCCGGCGACTTCAGGAGGCCGCCGGTGTCTCGTTCCCGCTGCTGCATGCCAGCGCGGAGAACGTGCCTCTGCCAGATGCGTCGTTCGATATCGTGTTCTGCGATCACGGGGCGATGACCTTCGCCGATCCCTACAGGACCGTGCCCGAGGCGGCGCGGTTGCTCCGCTCCGGCGGCCTCTTCGCGTTCAACCACCACACCCCGATCGAGGCGATCGCCTGGCCGCTCGACGGTGACAGGGTCACGGATCGGTTCGTCGTCCCGTATTTCGGGATGCACCGCCTCGACGACGGGGAGACGACGACCTTCCAGCTGCCCTACGGCGAGTGGATCCGGCTGTTCCACGCGAACGAGTTCGAGGTCCTCGACCTGCTCGAGTTGCAGCCCGCGGAAGGCGCGGGAAGCTCATACCGCGATGGTGAGGAGCTCGCCTGGGCTCGGCGCTGGCCGGCCGAGGAGATCTGGCGGGTCCGAAAGCGCTAGGGCTGGCCGCCGGGTCAGCCCGGCAGGTGCTTGCCGCAGTTCGAGCAGGTCGTGTCGGTGACGAGGTTGGCCGTCCCGCAATTCGGGCAGCGCTTCATCCCCTCACTGCTCGCGGCGAACGGGCTCTCGCGCGCGGCGTCCTCGACCTCGTGCCGTTCACGGCGGACGATGGTGAGCACCGCGACCAGGCCGATGATCGCCGCGCCGATCAGGACGATGAGTTCCGTCGTCTGATCCATGGGCAGCCTCCCGGGACGACCGACCCACACCCCCGCGGCGGGACCGCACGTCCTCGTGCCAAGCCTAGTACCGAGCGCAATGAGCCGACCGACCCGATGGTCCTGCGTCCGGCAACGCCCGAGCCCGCGATACGATGGCGCAGGTGACCAGCGCGAGCCGTGCCCAAGGGCCGTTCCGTCTGACCGACGAGCAGGAGATGCTGCGAGACGCGGTCCGCGTCCTCGCTGACGACCGCGTCGCGCCGCGCGCCGCCGAGATCGATCGGACGGCGGAGTTCCCCGAGGACATGCGCCGGCTGCTCGCCGACCACGACATCCTGGCGCTGCCGTTCCCGACCGAGCACGGCGGGCTCGGTGGGGAGCTGCTCACCGTCTGTCTTGCCGTCGAGCAGCTGAGCCGGGCATGCGCCACGACAGGGCTCATCCTCGCCGTGCAGGAGCTCGGCAGCCTCCCGATCACGCTCGCCGGGAGCGATGAGCAGAAGGCCCGCTGGTTCCCGAAGCTCGCGAGCGGTGAGCAGCTGATCGCCTTCGCCCTGACCGAGCCAGAGGCCGGGTCCGACGCGGCCGCCGCACGCACGACCGCGATGCGGGACGGCGATGACTACGTCATCGACGGATCCAAGCGGTTCATCAGTCAGGGTTCCGTCGCCGATCTCGTCGTCGTCTTCGCCGTGACCGACGCGGACGCGCCGCGCCACCAGCGCCTGAGCGCGTTCGTGGTCGAGGTCCCGAGGGACGGCTTCCAGGTCACGCGCGTCGAGCACAAGATGGGCATCCGCGGCAGCCCGACCGCCGAGCTGGCATTCACCAAGCTCCGGGTCCCCGCGGCCGATCGGCTCGGCGAGGAGGGCGAGGGCTGGTCGATCGCGATGCGGACGCTGGACCGCAGCCGGCCCGCCATCGCCGCTCAGGCAGTGGGCATCGCCCAGGGCGCGCTCGAGGTCGCGACGGCCTACGCGCGAGATCGGCAGCAGTTCGGCCAGCGCATCGGTGACTTCCAGCAGGTCGGCGCGATGCTCGCCGACATGGACGCCGGGACCGAGGCAGCGCGACAACTCCTGTACAAGGCGTGTGTCGAGATCGATGCCGGTGCGCCCGACGCCAGTCGCTGGTCGGCGATGTGTAAACTCGTGGCCGGTGACACCGCGATGCGGGTCACGACCGACGCCGTCCAGGTGCTCGGGGGCTACGGCTACATCGACGAGTTCCCCGTCGAGCGGATGATGCGTGACGCGAAGATCACCCAGCTCTACGAGGGAACCCAGCAGATCCAACGGCTCGTCATCGCGCGGTCCCTGCTCGGCAAGGGCGACTGACCGACGCTAGGACCCAGGGAGGTTCGAGTCCGCCTGTGCGCATCGTCGTCCTCACGAAGCCCGTCCCGGATCCGGCATCCGGCGGTGAACGACTCGGTCCGGATGGCCGCCTCGACCGCAGCAACAGTCCGGCCGTGGTCAACGGCAATGACGAGTACGTCCTCGAGAAGGCGCTCAAGCTGATCGAGGCCGCCGGCGAGGGCGAGGTCATCCTGCTCACCATGGCGCCCGATAACGGGCCCGAGACCATGCGCAAGGCGCTGGCGATGGGCGCGACCCGCGGGGTCCTCGTGACGGATCCGGCGATCGCCGGCTCGGACACCGTCGCGACCACTCGCATCATCGCTGCGGCGCTGCAGACCCTCTCGTTCGACCTCGTGTTCGCGGGTGTCGACACCTCCGACGGCGTCGCCGGGGTCGTGGCGCCGGGCGTGGCCGCCCTGACCGGGATGCCGTATCTCTCCTACGCCGCATCGATCGAGCCTGACGAAGGTGCTCGCACGGTACGCGTGAAGCGCATCACCGCGGACGGCTACGATGTCCTCGAGGCGCCGATGCCGGCCCTCATCTCCGGCACGCAAGCGCTCGGGGAGCCACGGTACCCATCGTTGAAGGGGATCATGGCGGCGCGCTCCAAGGAGATCACGACGCTGACGCTGGCTGACCTCGGGATCGATCCCGGAACGGTCGGGCTTAGCGGTGCGCTCACGAAGGTCGTCGACTCGCGACCTCCCGCTGCGCGTGGCGCGACCAAGGTCGTCCGCGATGCGCCCGACGAGGCGGCCCGCCAGATCGTCGAGCTGCTCGCCGAGCGGCGGCTCATCTGATGGCAAGCATCTGGGTCCATGGCGAGACCGCGGGTGACGGCTCGCTGACCAAGCTGAGCACCGAGGTCGCGACGCTCGCTCGTTCCGTGGCCGAGGGTATGGGCGGCGGCGACGTCACCGGCGTCGTCGTTGCCGCCGACCCTGGTGCCGCGGCCCAGGAACTCGCGATGTACGTGCCCAAGGTCCTGACGCTCACCGAGCCCGCCACCGCCGACCACGCGGCCGGGATGATCGTGGCGCAGCGGCTCGCCGCCCTGATCGAGGCGCAGGGTCCGGACATCGTGATGACCGGCGCGGGTTCGGAGGGACGTGATCTCGCCGGTGCGCTCTCGGCGCTGACGGGCTGGGGCGTCCTCGCCAATGCCACCGCTGTGAAGGGCGCGCCGGACGGTCCGGTCGCGACACACAGCGTCTTTGGTGGCAAGCTCATCACCGAGAGCGCGCTGACCGACGGGAAGGGGATCATCACGGTCCGTCCGAACAGCGTGACCGCAGAGCCTGCTGGCGCGACCGGCCAGGTCGAGGCCGCGACCGTGAGCGGCGAGCTGCAGCAGCCCGCGGTGCCCATCGTCGATCGTCTCGACGCTGAGACCAAGGCCGCCCAGATCGATGACGCGCGGATCATCGTGGCCGGCGGTCGCGGCGTCGGTGGGCCGGATGGATTCGGCCTGATCCGTGATCTTGCGGATGCACTCGGCGGGGCGGTCGGCGCGACACGGGCCGCGGTCGACTCCGGCTGGATCCCGTACAGCCAGCAGATCGGGCAGACAGGCAAGATCGTGAAGCCGCAGCTCTATCTCGCGATGGGCATCAGCGGCGCCATCCAGCACAAGGTCGGGATGCAGACGGCATCGACGATCATCGCTGTGAATCGCGATCCGGACGCGCCGATCGCGGATTTCGCCGACATGATCGTGATCGGTGACCTGGTCGAGGTCGGGAATGCGCTGCTCGCCGAGCTGCGAGCGCGGTCCGGCTGACGGTTGCGGGGCCTGCTGAGCATGGGTGAGCTCACGGTCCTCCTGCCGGTCGCGGCCGCCGCCGCGCTGGCGTTCGGTGTCCTTGTCGTCCTCCGCAGGGCGGGTCGCATCGTGGCGCGGACGCGGGAGGTCGAGCATTTCCGTTCAGGCGTCCGTGAGCTGACGACCCGGATCGACCAGTCGCTCGAGGGTGCGGTCGGCCGGATCGATGCGATGCGTCGTGGACAGCTCGGTGCCGAAGCCCTCCCGCCGACCATCGCCGCGGCGACCGACGCAGTCGAACGCTACGCCGATGAGGCGCGCGCGTTGAAGAGCCCCAAGGCCGGTGAGCCGATCCGCGACGCGATCGTCGAGGATCTCGAACGGGCAGGCCGCGCGCTCGAAATGGTGGGTCACGGCGCGACGATCCTCGCCCAGGCGCGCCGCCGAGGTCGCGAGCTCGAGGCGCAGACGTCCGTCAAACGGGGGTATCTCAACCTCGTCCACGCCCGCGAGGCGATCGTCCGGCACGCCGCAGCAGCCGAGGAGCTGGAGGTACCGCCGGTCGAAGCCGCACCCAAGGGATCCGCACCGGCGCCGACGCCACGATCCTGACGGAAACTCCCCCGAGAGACTGCTCTGGACCACACCATGTAGTGGTATGCTCGCGCCACACCACAACGGCTAGTGGTGTCGAGCGACAGGAGAGCGATGCGTTGCCCCCAATGCGGCGGCCCGGACACCCGCGTCGTCGACTCGCGCGATCTCGATGACTCCGCGACCATCCGGCGTCGACGCGAATGCACGGCGTGCTCGACGCGATTCACGACGTATGAACGGATCGAGGCGGCGCGTCTCGTCGTCGTCAAGCGAGATGGCACTCGCCAGGAGTTCGACCGGGACAAGCTCGTCACGGGCCTGCGCAAGGCGCTGACCCGCCGACCTGTTCCGGAGAACGCGGCCGAGATCGCCGGTGACCGTATCGAGGCCGAACTGCGTGCCGAGGGGATGACCGAGGTGCCGTCGTCGCGCGTCGGGGCGTTGGCGATGCAGGCACTGCGGGCGCTCGACCAGATCGCATACATCCGCTTCGCCAGCGTCTACCAGAGCTTCGAGGACCTCGAGGACCTGAAGCGCGAAGTCGACAGCCTCTACGCCGAGAAGGGCGACGGGCAGCACGTCGCGTGAGTGTCCTGTCCGACCGCGATATCCGCGCGGCGCTCGATGACGGCCGCGTCACGATCGAGCCATACGACCCACAGGACCTCCAGCCGTCGTCGGTCGACCTCCATCTCGATCGCTCGTTTCGCGTCTTCCGCAACAACCGCTACCCGTACATCGATGTCAGGGCGCCCCAGCCCGACCTGACGGAGTTGCTGACCGTCGACGACGACGAGCCGTTCATCCTGCATCCGGGCGAGTTCGTGCTCGGACAGACGCTCGAGTGGGTCGAGCTGCCAGACGACCTCGTGGCCAGGCTCGAGGGGAAGAGCTCGCTGGGCCGCCTGGGGCTGCTGATCCACTCGACGGCCGGATACGTCGATCCGGGATGGAAAGGCAACCTGACGCTCGAGCTTTCTAACGTCGCGAACCTGCCGATCGCGCTCTACTACGGCATGCGCATCGGCCAGATCTCGTTCTTCAGGATGTCGTCGGCGGTCGAGCGGCCGTATGGCTCGCCGGAGCTCCGGTCTCGATATCAGGGGCAGAAGGAGCCGACCGCGTCTGCGTTCCACCGCGACTTCGACGGGACCAACGACAAGAAGCCGTAGCTGTGGCGATCAACGATTCCGTCGACTGGCTGGCGGACCTCGGTGGGGGGACACGCGTCGCGCTGGTCCAGGCCGGCACGTTCCGATCCGATGCGGGAACCCTGTTCGGCCCGGTCCCGAGGCTCCTCTGGAACGATCTCGTCACGGACGAGATCGACGCCGATAACCGGATCCTCCAGGCCCTTAACTGCCTGCTGATCGAGAACCCGTCGGGGCGGGTCCTGGTCGAGACCGGCATCGGCGAGCGGGTCGACGAGAAGTCGCGAGCGATGCGCGCGTACGAGGGACCGGCCATCCTGCCGGCGCTCGAGACGGTCGGGTTCCTGCCCGAGACCATCTCGTTCGTCGCGCTCAGCCATCTGCATTTCGATCACGCTGGCGGCCTGCTTCGCGCGGACGGCGAGAAGGCGTTCCCGCACGCGGCGATCGTGGCGCAGCAGGCCGAATGGGATATCGCCCTCGGCGACAACCCCCGGCTGGTGGCCTCGTACGTGCAGCCCGAGCTCGAGCTGGTGAAGTCGTGGGGACGGCAGGGCGAGGCGAACGGCGAGAAGGAATTGATCCCGGGAGTCCGGGTCGTCCCGACGGGGGGCCACTCCGCCGGGCATCAGGCCGTGGTCGTGTCGGGCACCGGCGATGGCGCCAAGACGCTCATCTTCTTCGGCGACCTGTTCATGCGTCCTTGGGCAGCGAACCCGCGCTGGGTCACGGCGTTCGACGACTTCCCGCTCGATTCGGTGTCGAAGAAGGCGGAACTGTTCGCCGAGGCCGCCGACGAGGGCTGGTACGTGACGCTGTCGCACGAGAGCAAGCATCCGATCGGCCGGGTCGAGCGCGACCGGGACCGCTTCCGGTTCGTGCCGATCTAGG
>DATNFQ010000193.1:0-3662 GCA_035606295.1 Patescibacteria group bacterium | reverse complement strand
GCGGTCGCGCGGGACGACTGACCATGTCGCCGTCCGGCTCCTTCTCGGGCTGATCCCGGCCGTGGTCGCCGTATCGATCGTGCTGATCAACCGATTCGACATGGTCCCTGACGACCTCGAGCAGAATCTGTGGTTGCTCTCGATCGTGGTCGTCTCGGGCCTGCTGATCCTCGGGACGGGATACCGGCTCGCACGTCGCTGATCCGCGGGTCCTCCGGGCTCGTTTGCGTGGCCCCTGAGATGTCCATGACGCGTCGTGTACCGCGTGTCGGCCGTTGTCGGGCCGCACCATGGTCCTACCCCATCCGGTCCAGTACCGGGACGTAACGGGTATCCTTTGCGCGATCGGCCCGATGGGCTTGCCAAGGGGGTGGCGTGGAACTTTCTGGATATCTTGCGGTCGCGCGCCGCTGGTGGTGGACGCTCCTCGTCGCGACATGGGTCGCGGGCGTCTCCGGCTATGTGGTCGCCTCGCAGATCCCGCCGACGTACGAGGCGGAGTCGCAGCTCCTCGTCGGGCCGTACAACACGGACCGCGACACGCTGGCGGCCGCCGGCGACCTCGTGCAGACGTACTCGCAGCTCGTCACGACGACGCCGCTGCTCGAGTCTGCGATCAACGAATCCGGCGCCGACATCACCCCCGCCGACCTTGCCCTGGCGACGCGGGTCACCGCCAATGACACGACACGCTTCCTGTCGATCCGCGTCCAGGACACGGACCCGCAGATGGCGGCGACCCTCGCCAACAAGCTCGCTGATGAGATCACCCAGCTGGCCTCGCGTGGCACGAGTCGTCCCGAGGGTCAGATCCAGCCGGTGCAGTTCGCTGTCCCGCCGACCGATCCGATCGCCCCACAGAAGTCACTCATCGTGGGCCTCGCCGCGCTCGCCGCCCTGATCGGCGCCATGGTGCTGGTCATGCTGGTCGAATACCTGAGCGCAGCCGTCCGATCCGAGGACGAGCTCACGCGCCTGACCGGGCTTCCGCATCTCGGCAACGTCGACATCAGTCGGTCCCTGCCGTCCGGTGAACGGGGCCTGCTGGACAAGGCCCCGGAGTCGGCGGCGGCCGCCGCATACCGCCTCGTCCAGGCCAAGGCCGCGTTCCTCGAACGAGGACGCGCAGCCCGATCAATCGTCGTGGTGGGTGCCGGCTCGGACAGTGCGAGCAGCCAGGTCGCGGCGAACCTCGCCGGGATCACGGCCCGCAGCGGCCGCCAGGTCGTCCTCATCGACAACGACGGGAGCGATGGCTCCGTCACCCGCATCTATCGACTCGGCGACCGGTCGGGCGTCACCGACCTGGTCGATGCGTCTCCGGCCGACGTCTCGAGCCGGCTCGTGCGCGTCTCGCCGAACCTGCGGGTCTTGCCGTACGGGCTATCCGAAGAAGGTGACACGATCGACGCAGAGCGCGCCTCGGTCATCCTGAAGGCCCTCGCCGAGACCGCCGACCTCGTGATGATCAACGGCGGTGTCCTCCATCTGTCGGCCGGCGCCCTCGGATGGGCACAGGCAGCTGATACCTCGATCCTCGTCGCGGTCCGCGACCAAGCGCGGCGTGACGACGTCGAATACGCGGCGGAGAGCCTCCGGCTCGTCGGGGTGGAGGTCGCCGGGACGGTGCTCGCCGAGCGCAAGCGCGGCCTTGGCCGCGGCCGGCAGCGCACCAGCGACCGCGATCGAGCAAGGGCCACCGCGGCGACGCCGCCACCGCCTGTCGAACCGTTGCGACCGATCCGCGATACGCCTCGTCCTGCCTATCCGGAGCCCGAACCGATCCGCGACTACCGGACGGCGCCCGAGCCGATGAGCTCCTACCGGCCGACACCTGCGCCGGAGCCCATGACCTCGTACCGACCCGCACCTGCGCCCGAACCGGTTCGCGAGTACACACCGCCGCCGGCTCCCGAGCCCGTCGACTACGGGAAGCCCGCGCCGGTGCCGCAGTACCGACCGGAAGCGGTCCCGGATCCGTACAGCAGCGCGCCGGCGGACGACGTGGACCCGAAGCCCGAGCCGGAGCAAGCGTCACCGCCGCGACCCACCAGGACGACCCGCCGAACGTCCCGCCGGCGGACCGACCCCCAGCCGAACACCTAGTCGGCGCTCCTGTCCTGGCGATGCGCATCCTGATCACGGGGGGCGCCGGCTATATCGGCTCCCTCACCGCACGCCACCTCGCGGCGGCCGGTCACACGCCGATCGTCCTGGATGACCTCCGGAACGGTCACCGCGCCGCGGTCGGCCGGCTTCCGTTGGTCGTGGGTGACTGCCGGGATGTCGATCTGGTCGCCGCGACCCTCGAGCGCAACGCGATCGACGCTGTGATGCATTTCGCCGCGTTGAAGTCCGTCGAGGACTCCGTCGCGGACCCAGGCGCCTACTTCGATGACAACGTCGGCGGCACGCTCGGGGTCTTGCGAGCGATGGCGAGGACAGGCGTCCGGCGGATCGTGTTCTCGTCGTCCTGCGCGGTGTACGGCATGCCCGACGCGCTCCCGGTGACCGAGTCGTCGCCGATCCAGCCCATGAACCCGTACGGCGAGTCCAAGGCGCTGTCGGAGCGGATGCTCCCGTGGTTCGAGGCTTCCGAGGGCATCCGCTTTGCGGCCCTCCGGTACTTCAACGCGGCGGGGGCCGCCGAGGACGGGTCGGTCGGCGAAGACTGGTCCGAAGCCCAGAACCTGATCCCCGTCGTGCTTCGCACGGCGGCCGGTAAGCAGACCCAGGTCCGCATCTTCGGCACGGATCACCCGACACCCGACGGGACCGCGATCCGCGACTACATCCACGTCCTCGACCTCGCAGAAGCACACCGCTGTGCGCTCGAGGCGATCGACGCGCGTGACGCCTCCCTCACCGTGAACGTCGGCACTGGTGTCGGAGCCTCCGTCCTCGAGGTCCTCGAGACGGCACGTCGCGTGACGGGCCGACCGATCCCGGCGGATGAGGCGCCCCGGCGCGCCGGCGATCCGCCTGCCGTCTGGGCGGACACGACGCATGCCGCGGAGCTGCTCGGCTGGCGGGCGACGCACACCCTCGAGGACATCGTGACGACGGCATGGCGCTGGCACACGAGCCACCCCGATGGGTACGGTGACGACCTCCCCGGTCAGCCACTCGAGGCCGTCGGATGAATCCGAACGACGAGCTCACCGTCGCCTACGTCATGTCGCGCTTCCCGAAGCTCACCGAGACCTTCATCCTCGCCGAGCTGGAAGCGATGGATCGGGCAGGCGTCCGGATCGAGCTGTTCCCGCTCCTTCGCCAGACCGGCGAACCCGTCCAACCGGCCGCGGTCCGCTGGGTCGAGCGTGCGCACTACCTGCCATTCCTGTCGTTGCCGATCCTGCGTGCGCAGTGGTGGTTCCTCCGAGATCGCCAGCGGCGACGGCGCTACCTCGGCGCGTTCTTCGACATGCTGGGCGAGACCTGGCGCAGTCCGAACTTCTTCCTCGGTGGGCTGGGGATCTTTCCGAAGGTCGCCCGCATGGCGCTCGACATGCGCGAGCTCGGGGTCGAGCACGTCCACTGCCACTTCGCGAACCACCCAGCCCTCGCCGGATGGCTCATCCACCGGCTGGTCGGTATCCCGTACAGCTTCACGGCGCACGGCTCGGACCTCCACGTCGACCGGACGATGCTTCCGACCAAGG
>DATNFQ010000192.1:0-8532 GCA_035606295.1 Patescibacteria group bacterium | reverse complement strand
GAGGGCAGGATCGCGGCCGTCGGCGAGCGGGCCGCGGTCGAGGCGGAGCTCGAGGCTGACGGCCTCCCACTGGCCCGGTTCGCCCGGATCGATGCGGCGGGCGGCTCGGTCACGCCCGGTCTGATCGACCCGCACACGCATCTGCTCTTCGCGGGCTCCCGCGAGGACGAGCTCGTCCTCCGCCAGGAAGGCGCCTCGTACCTGGACATCCTCGCCGCCGGAGGCGGGATCCTCTCGACCGTCGCCGCGACGCGTGCCGCCTCGGAGGCGGACCTGCTGACCCACGGCCGCCGCTGGCTCGACGAGATGCTCACCCATGGGGTCACGACCGTCGAGGCGAAATCAGGCTACGGGCTCGATCTCGAGACCGAGCTCCGGCTGGTCGAGGTGGCGTATCGGCTCGGCCGGGAGGGCCCGATCGACGTCGTGCCGACGTGGCTTGGTGCCCACGCCGTCCCTGCCGAGTTCCGGTCGCGGCCTGACAGCGTCGATGCGTATGTGCGCCATCTGCTCGATGAGCAGCTCCCCGGGATCGCCGCCCACGGCCGCGCCCGGTTCGCCGACGTGTTCTGCGAGGAGGGCGTGTTCAGCGCCGACCAGTCGAGGCGGATCCTCGAGGCGGCCCGATCCTACGGGCTGCTGCCGCGGCTCCACGCCGATGAGCTGGCGCCGTCGGGCGGCGCCGAGCTCGCCGCGGAGATCGGGGCGTCATCGGCCGACCACCTTGCGACGCCGTCCCTCGATGGGATCGCGGCGATGGGTGCCGCGGCGGACGCCGACGATCCGATCGTCGCGACGCTCCTGCCCGTGACCACGTGGTTCCTGATGAAGGACCACCATGCGCCGGCTCGCGCCTTCATCCAGGCCGGGGTGCCCGTCGCGATCGGCACGGACTTCAATCCTGGCACGTCGCCCACGCCCAACCTCACGCTCGCGATGTCGTTCGCCGTCATCAACCTGCGGATGACGCCCGACGAGGCGCTCGCGGCCGTGACCATCAACGCCGCACGCGCGCTCGATCTCGAGGATGAGATCGGGTCGCTCGAGCCAGGCAAGGCGGCCGACGTGGTCATCTGGCGCGTACCGACGAGTGCGCGGATCCCGTATCACCCGGGAGCGGACCTGGTCCGCACTGTCATCAAGCGCGGTCGGGTGGTGTTGGATCGCCCCTGACGGGCCCGAGATAGGGCGCGCTTAGGCCTGCTTGCCGCGCGACTCCAGGAGCACCGTGATCGTCTCGGCCGGCAGGCTGGTGGACGTGACGGACAGTTTGGGCTGGGTCACCGGCTCGGCACCCATCTCGTGGAAGAACTTGGCGAGCGCCTCGGCGCAGTCTCTGTCGTCCTCGCAAAGCGTCATGGGTACGACGATCTTGGGGTCCAACTGCGCCATCAAGGACGCGGCCTTGGTGGGGCTCAGCGCGCCCCCGATCGGCACGCAGGCGATGTCGATCTCGCCGATGTCGGCGAGCTTCTCCTCGGACAGGAGGTGACCGATCTCGCCGAGGTGGATCGTATGCACGCCATCGACCTCGACGACGAACGACACGCCCTTGCCGTGCTCGGCGCCCTTCGCATCATCGCGATAGGTCCGAACGCCCGTGACGAGCACCTCCTTGACCTCGTACTCGCCCGGTCCGTCCAGCACGAACGCCGCGTCGAGACTGGAGGGGATCAGCGTCGTGCCGTCGCGGGAGAGCTTGCCCTTCGGCTTGCCACGGGCGACCGGGGCATCGTCAGGGTGACTGAACGTCACGATGTCGCCGGTGATCCCACGCCCCGTCGGCCCCACGACCGACTGGTAGGGATCGGCAACGACCACGGCATCCCTGCCACGCAACCGAACGCAGGTCCGGCCGTACCACGTCATCTCCATCGACGTCGATTCTGACATAGCGCCCTGCACGGCCGCTCACCGTCCGGTCGTGACGACGCGAGGATGCCTCGGTCGCGGAAATGGAAAGACCGGGAGCGCCTGCCCAATCGGCGCTCCCGGTCGGAGGGAGGGAGGATGGAACCCTGAGGGTTCGTCCGATCGCTACGCTACGGCGCCCTGATTGCGGGTCGAGACGGCAACCGATTAAGAAAGCGACACCGATCCATCGCCGGGGCCGGATCGGCTTCGCGTGTACGATCGGGCGATGGATCGACCCCTCATGCGACCGGTCGCGATCGCCGCGATCGTCGCCGTTCTTGCCGCTGCGTGCGGCTCACCGACCCCGTCCGCCAGTCCGTCTGCGACGGCGTCCCCGCCATCGTCCTCGAGCGCCCCGGCCGCCTCGCCGAGCCCGAGCGGGTCCGGTGGCGACGCAGCGGTCTACGCGCAGATCAACGAACAGGTTCGGGCTATCCGTGGCCTCCAGGAGAAGACTCCGGTCGAGCCGACGATCGTCTCGCCCGACCAGATGACGCAAGTCCTGAAGGACTCATTCAGCGAGGACTACCCGCCCGAGCAGGTGGCGGCTGACGAGCAGCTGTATCACGGTCTCGGGTTGCTACCGAAGGACGACAAGCTGGCCGATCTGTACATCGACCTCCTGTCGAGCCAGGTCGCCGGCCTCTACGACCCGATCAAGAAGAAGCTGTATGTCGTCTCCAAGGAAGGCGGCATCGGCGCCGTCGAGAAGGTCTATTACTCACATGAGTACGACCACGTACTGCAGGACCAGAACTTCGACTTGCAGAAGATGCAGAACGGCCTCGACGACAAGACTGACGAGGCCCTCGCTCGCCAATCGCTCGTCGAGGGCGACGCCTACCTGACGATGTCCTACTGGTTGCAGCAGAACCTGACGCCGGAGGAGATCGGCGAGGTGATCCAGGCGTCGAACGATCCGACCGCCCAGCAGGCGCTGAACCGGATCCCGCCCATCGTGCAGGCGCAGATAACGTTCTCGGCCATCCAGGGCACGCAGTTCGTCACGAGCGTGCAGCTCGGCGGTGGCTGGGAGGCGGTCAACAGCGGCTTCGCCGATCCGCCGCAGTCGACCGAGCAGATCCTCCATCCCGAGAAGTACGCCTCACGGGAGGCGCCCATCACTGTCGATCTTCCGGCCGACCTCGCGAAGCGCATGGGCTCGGGCTGGTCGACCGTGATGTCGGACACGATGGGCGAGCACCAGACGGCGATCTGGCTCGGCTCGGGGACCGTCGCCGCGGCGACGGATGCCTCGGCCGGCTGGGGCGGTGACCGCATCACGTATCTGAGCGGCCCGAGCGGCAGCTGGGCGATCGCCTGGCACACGGTCTGGGACACCAAGGCCGATGCAGCCGAATTCGAGGTCACTGCGAAGACGGCCGTCGAGAAGGCTGGTGGCCCAGGACAGGTGCTCCCCGGCGAAGGCGGCACGACCCGGTGGGTCGTGATCGGCAGCGATGATGCCGCGCTGCAGAAGGTCGCGAACGTCCTCGGTCTGGCCGGCTAGCGGCGGACCGACCCCGGCCGGGGCTTACATCGACTCGGGTGCGGAGATGCCCAGCAACCCGAGCGTGCTCGCGAGCGTGACCTGGGTCGCACGAGCAAGGGCGAGGCGCGATGCCGAGCGCTCGGGATCGTCCGGATCGACGACCCGGGCGTCGCGGTAGAACGCGTGGAAGGCGGTCGCAAGTTGTGTCGCGTAGGCGGTGATGCCGTGTGTCTCCTCGGCGATGACCGCGTCCTCGACCACCTCCGGTAGGCGGACGACTTCTCGGGCGAGCGCAGCCTCTGGACCATCGGCGAGCGTTCCCGCGACCGTCGACGCGGTTGCGAGGCCGGCTTCCGTGGCCTTGCGCAGGATCGACGCGATCCGCGCATGGGCGTATTGGACGTAGTAGACCGGGTTCTCGTTCGACTGCTTCTTGGCCAGCTCGATGTCGAAGTCGATCGATGAGGTCGCGGCGCGCGACGCGAAGAACCAACGGGCTGCGTCGACGCCCACTTCGGCCAACAGCTCGTCGAGCGTGATGAATTCGCCGGCGCGCTTCGACATCGAGATCTCGACGCCGTCGCGGACGAACCGCACCCACGAATAGAGCAGCATCTGCACGGCTTCGACGTCATAACCCATCGCCTTGGCCGCATTCCTGACCCGCGCGACGGTGCCGTGGTGATCCGCGCCCCAGATGTAGATCAGGTGGTCGAAGCCGCGGCTGAACTTCTCCGTGACGTAGCCGATGTCCGCGGCGAAGTAGGTCGGCTGACCGTTCGATCGATAGATGACGCGATCCTTGTCGTCCCCGAGGTCGGTGCTCCGGAACCAGACCGCCCCGTCCTGCTCGTAGACGTAGCCGTGTTCACGGAGGCGCTCCACCGCGCGCTCGACCCACCCCTCCTCATGAAGCGACCGCTCCGTGGTCCAGACGTCGAAATGGACGCCGAGACGTTCGAGGCTTGCCTCGATGCCGCCCCGGACCCGGGCGGCAGCCCAGCGGCCAAGGACGTTGGCCGTGTCGGCCCCGGGGGACGTCGCCTCCGCCCAGACCTCCGCCGGGACGGCCGCCGCGAGATCGTCGACGTAGTCGCCGCGGTACCCGTCCTCCGGGACGGGCTCACCCCGCTTCAGCGCCGCGACCGACGCACCCAGCTGGTCGATCTGGCCGCCGGAGTCGTTGAAGTAATACTCGCGCGTCACGTCCTGCCCGCCGGCCTCGAGGACGCGACTGAGCAGGTCGCCGATGAACGCCCCGCGGGCATTCCCGATGGTCAGCGGACCGGTCGGATTCGCCGATACGAACTCGACGTTCACGCGGCGGCTGGAGATCGGCTCGACCCGACCCCATCCTTCTGGGTCGGCCAGGATCCCGTCGACGATCGCCTCGAGCGCAGTCGCCTTCAGGCGGACGTTGAGGAAGCCCGGGGGCGCGACCTCTGCCGCTTCGATCGGCGACGCGTTCCCGGGCACCGCTGCGTCGCGCACGAGCTTTGCGGCGAGCAACGTCGCGAGCTCGAGGGGCGGCCGCCGGTAGGGCCGCGCGAGCTTCATCCCGAGGTTGGTCGAGAAGTCCCCGTGGTCCGGATCGGCCGGCCGCTCCACCTCGATCGCCGGTCGTGCATCGGCATCGAGGGCGGTGAGTGCGCCGTCGTCGATCGCCCGCGTCCAGGCACGCTCGATGGCATGGCGGACCTGGGTGCGCAAGGGGGGCGGGGTCACCGCGGCATCGTACCGGCGGAGGCCGTGGGACGTGGTACCAGGTGAGTCCTGGGTCCTCGGTCCGGGGGTCCTGGGGGACCCTTCGTTGCTGGCCGTCAACGAAATCCGGACCCTGAGGGCGGTGATGGTGGGACTGGTGTAGTCGCCGGTCGCCAGAGGTACTAGACCGGCCAGTACCCGCGTGTGAATATCCGGCCCTCGTTCGGTGCACGGACACCCCGACAGGGGGCAAGCGGCCGAAACGGGGGGACCACTCAACCAGAGGCTTCGGCCTCAGCTCGGGGACCGTCACATGTCGAGTACTCATCCCGGCGCACGATCGCGCCTAGCCCGCCGCCTCTCGTGGTTGGGCGTCGTCTCCATGGTCGGCGTGGCGCTGCTCGCGCCGTCGACCTCGTCCGTTCTCGCGGCTGCACCTGGCAACAACGCCACGGTGAAGATCGAGGATTCGGTCAACCCGAAGCCCGAGCCCGCGAACGATCCGCACGTCTGCATGTTCGACATCAAGTTCTTCTTCGCGGATCCGGGCCAGGCCGGCGACTGGCACATCCAGTCGTGGCCTCCGACCGGCGACAAGACGACCGTCCTCGAGGGGACGTACGACACGAACGGCCAGGGCTTCGATCGCCAGCCGACCAGCGGCTACTACTCGCTGCCGGATGGCCACTACAAGCTTTTCTGGAAGGGCGACGAAGAGAAGCTCTGGAAGCACAAGGTCTTCTGGGTCGAGTGCGAGCAGACCCAGCCGACCGAGACGCCCAAGCCGACCGAGACGCCCAAGCCGACCGAGACGCCGAAGCCGACCGAGACGCCCAAGCCCACGTACACGCCCACGCCGACCGAGAAGCCGCACGATCCCACGCCGAAGCCGACCGGTGACGTCGGTCCCTCGACGGGGAAGACGAACCCGCCTCATGCCACGCTACCGGCGACGGACACGCTGGACGCCGTCTCCTCGGCGCCCGCGAGCGAGAGCTGGCGGATCATCCTCCTGGCGATGGCCGGTCTGCTGACCGCCGCGCTGATGCTGACTCCGGCCCGCTCGGCGGCCCGGAAGCAGGACTAGCGTTCGCTGACCCGAGCGCCCGAACAGCCTCGGTAACCGAGCAGCCGACGACCGCCGCCCTCACTCGGCGGCGGTCGTCGTCCATCCGACTCCCAGGCTCGTGAGGCGATCGTCCGGATCGCCGCCCTGCGCCTCGCAGGAACACCTGCGCTCGCCGACCCGGAGTGTCCGAGCCGCTCTGGTCCGAGCACCGACGACCGTCGCCCTTCACGGCGACGGTCGTCGTCCGTGTCTGAGGGGCGCACATCCGGTGCGTTAGGGCACCGCAAGTGTCAACGGTTTGACGCTCTCGTTGACCCGAAAGTACTAGACGGACGCGCCGCAGCGTGGGACCATCCGCGGCCTCGGCTCCACGAGTGGGGGCTCTAGGCCGAGCCGTCATGTCTGAGGCATCGCCTCACCTCTTGGGGACCGTATCGAATGACTGCCCAAACGCGTTCTCGAGCGAGCCGACGACTCGGCTGGCTCGTCGTGGTCGGCCTTGCGCTATCAGCGCTGCTGTGGCCCGCGACAGCCGTCGCGGCGACGGGTGCTATCTGGACGTCGCTTTCGAACGGACAGACAGTGAATGCCAACCTCTACGACGCCAAGGAAGACGTCTATCTGAA
Source organism: Patescibacteria group bacterium (assembly GCA_035606295.1). Taxonomy (GTDB): domain Bacteria; phylum Chloroflexota; class Limnocylindria; order Limnocylindrales; family CSP1-4; genus SPCO01. Next base: position 1,727 of record DATNFQ010000192.1, on the reverse strand, counting down.
CGGCGGACCGCAGAACTGTGGCAACGGCGGCGGCCTGCCCAACGGGCTGTACTACTTCCAGGTCACGGATCCCAGCGGCGCGACGCTGCTTTCGAATGACGCGATCAAGTTCCGCATGGTCGACGTCAGCAACGAAGTCATTTCGGGCGTCGGCGGGACAGGGAACCACAAGGAAGGGACAGGTGGCTGCAACGGCGGTACGCCGGTCCAGCTGATGCCGTACGACGACACGCCGAACAACGGCGGCGAGTACAGCGTCGATATGGCCGCCCAAGCCGATGTCGAGGCGTGCGACGGGTTCAGCGCGAACTCGACGACGTTCAACTTCCTCGACTGCACGACTTCCAAGAACGACAACTTCAAGGTGAAGCTCGCGGCGACGCCGACCCCGACGCCGACGCCCACGCCGACGCCCACGCCGACGCCCACCCCGACGCCGACGCCCACGCCGACGCCCACCCCCACACCGACCGCGACCCCGACCGGGACGCCGGTCGCGACGCCGACCCCGACCGGTAGCGTCGAGCCGACCCAGACGATCAATCCGACACCGACTCCGACCGGGAGTGTCGAAGGCGCGACCGCGACGCCCGCGCGCACCCTGCCATCCACCAGCACGATCGACGGATCCGGCAACGGCCCGATGAACGACGGTTGGCGCGTGGTCCTGCTCGCGCTGGCCGGCGTGCTCGCCGCAGCGCTCCTGTTGACGCCGGCGACGGCCGTCATCCGAAAGGACGATCGGCGCCGCTGACCGTCGACCCGACATAGGGGTCCCCGAGACCCGGGCGGAGCGCCGCGCTGTCCGTGTGGTGCTCCGCCCACGTCTCCCTGATCGGGCGTAGCTGACCTTAGGCTCGAGCCGCCCTGACGCCTGCGATCAGCTCAGATCGTGAACGTCGATCCCGGGTGCACGAGCTCGACCGGACCGTCGTAGCGCGCCCGGACTGACGCCACCGTCGCATCGGCGTCGAAGCCCATCTGCAGATGCGTAAGGAGCACGCGTCCCACGCCTGACGACGCGGCCAGTTCGCCGACCGCGGGCCCGTCGAGGTGCATCGCGCCCGCGGCGACGGGACCAGGACCGAACGACACCTCCGAGAGGAGCCAGTCGCCTGGCACGATGAGCGGCTCGACGTCCCTGGCTCGGCCACAATCGCCCGTGTAGACGAGACCTGGACCGTCCGCGAGCGAAACGCGGAACGCGTGGCTGTCCGCAGTGTGTGTGACACGGATCGCCTGGATCCGAAGCGGCCCGACCGCCACCTCGTCGGGGATGGGCTCGACATCCAGCGTCGCCGCGGTGAACCCCGGCTCGTCATGGAGCGCGTCGATGCGGCCGGCCAGACCAGTCGGCGCGATGACCCGTACGTGGCGCTCAGGTTCGAATTGCCAGCGCAGGTAGTGGCGCATCGCCACGAGGTCGATGAAGTGATCTGGGTGCAGGTGGCTGACGAAGACGGCATCGACGCTGCTCGGTTCGAGCGTGGCCGCCAACCTGGGAAACGATCCCTGGCCGAGGTCGAGGACGATCGCCGTGGAGCCGGCCCGCATCAGGTACGAGGCGCCCGCCGCTCCGAGCTTGTCGGTGTACGCCGGTCCAGCCCCGAGGACGTCGAGACGCATCCGCGCGGACGTGACGGCATCCACGGGGTGAGCGTAGCCGACCCGGGGTCGGCGTTTCAGTCCTGCTGGTCGTCCGGTGGGCCCTGACCGGTGTTCGGCCT
>DATNFQ010000191.1:0-8907 GCA_035606295.1 Patescibacteria group bacterium | reverse complement strand
GTTCGCCGTCCGCGACGAAGAGACGGGCAAGCTCGTCAACATCGGCAAGGCGTACAGCGGTCTCACCGATGCCGAGATCGCCGAGATGACCCAGTGGTTCGAGGCGCACACGATCGCCCGCTATGGACGGTATCGCCAGGTCGAGCCGCTGATCGTCGTCGAGATCGCCTTCGACGTCATCGTCCGCAGCAAGCGCCACGGCTCCGGCTTCAGCCTGCGGTTCCCGCGGATCCACGCCCTGCGCCACGACAAGTCGGTCGACGAGATCGACACGGTGGCGACCGTGACGGCGTTGTACGAGGGGCTCCAGCACGGTTCCGAATTGCTGGTGACGGCCGGCGCCAGGACCGTCCCGACCGAACGCGGCTGAGCGTCACGCGCCGACAGGCGCCGCGTATCCTGTGGCGATGTTCGACTCGCTCGGCGGCACCGTCCAGCAGGTCAGGCTGACCCTGTACACGGATTCGTTCGTCGTCCGCGGCGCTCTCACCACGCGGCAGCGGCGCGTCACGGACATGCTCAACCTCGCCGAGGATCGCTTCCTCGTGATGTCCGACGTGACGACCGACGAGTTCGGCACGCGAGGAGAGACGAACCGCGCCGAATTCGCCCAAGTGAACCTGGCGTCCGTCCTCTTCGCGGTCGTCAACGAACCGGTCAGTCCGGCTCCCGAGCTGCGAACGCCGAAGATCCCCGAGGAGGCGTTGATCTCGATCCCGCCGTTCAAGGTCACGGGCCAGATCCACTTGATGCCGGAGCGCAGCCTGCGCGACGCCCTGTCGGAGCTGACCGGTCATTTCCTGCCGGTCACGGACGCCACCTACTGGTCCGACTCGCTCGGCGAGGCACGCACACAGGCTGAGCTGCTCGCCGTCAATCACGAACGTGCGCAGATCCTGGCACCCCACCGCGTCACCGACCCGTGGGCCGGCCTCGACTCGGGATCAGTGGGGGCCTCTGAGACGCCGCCGGAGCCGACCGGCTGGTAAACGCGCCGTGGTTGCCCGCGGCTAGCGATCGACCGGCAGATCCAGGCGGTTCCCCCACTCGGCCCACCCACCGTCATACACGGCTACGTCGTCATGTCCGAGCAGACTCAGGACGAATGCCAGCTTCGCGGCCGCTACGCCCGATCCGTCATACGCGACCATCCGGGCGCCGCGGCTGACGTTCGCGGCGTGCAGCCGATCACGCAGGTCGCCGCCCTCGCGTAACCGCTGGCTCCCCGCCGTGTGCATCGACCCGACCGGGACATTCACCGCCCCGGGGATATGCCCGAGCCGCCGCGTATTCCCCTCGTAGCCCCGGTACTCCGCCGGCGCGCGGGCATCGAGCAACGTGACGCCGGGCGCACCGAGGAGACCGCGGACCTCGGACGTCGTCAGGTGGAGGCGGTTCGGACCGCGCGGGACGAACGGCGTCAGCGGGTCCGGCGGCGGGTCACCGGCGCCCCGCTCGACGGTCCTGCCCTCGGTCTCCCAGGCGGGGAACCCCCCGTCGAGGACGCGGACATGCTCGGCACCGTACACGCGGAACGTCCACCAGACACGCGACGCGTACAACCCCTGGGTGTCGTCGTAGACGACGATCGTGGTCTCGTCACCGATCCCGGCACGAGCTGCCGTGGCGGCGACGCGGCCCGGCGATGCGACGCGGATCGCGTCACCCGCCTGGTCCATGTCGACGAGGTCGGCTCGCCAATCGACCGAGACGGCGCCCGGGATGTGGCCCGCGCGGTGGACCTCGACACCGGTGCCGTCCGGGCGCCAGCGGGCGTCCAGGATACGGACGCCGGGGCGACCCACGTGCTCCGCGAGCCACTCGGTCGTGGCCAGGATCTCGGGTCGGGCCAGGCCGGACATCGTCGGTATGATACGGGCCGTGTCCGCCCCCTCATCCCCCGACGCGGACCGACTCGCCTTCGTCAGAGCCGCCCTCCCGGCGCTCGAGGCCGGCATCTATCTGAACACGGGCTCGGTCGGGCCGCTGCCCGCCGAGACAGCCGCGGCGATGGCCGAGCTTGCCGAGTACGAGGTCCGCACGGGTCGGGCGCACGTCGACTACTACCTCGAGACGGTCCAGCGGATGGCCGAGGCGCGCGCCTCGGTCGCAGCGGTCGTCACCGCCGACGTCGGGGACATCGCGCTGACGCATTCGACGACAGACGGGATGAACGTCGGGGTCTGGGGCATCGAGTGGCGATCGGGCGACCGCGCCGTGACGACGAGCCTAGAACACCCGGGTGGGATCGGGGCGCTCTACAACCTCCGCGCGCGCCGCGGGATCGATGTCGCGTTCGTCGACGTGTCCCCGTCGCGTTCCGAGGACGAGATCCTGGAGGCGTTCGATCAGGCCATCGATGGGCGAACCAGGGCGGTGGTCGTCTCGCACGTCCTGTGGGCATCGGGCGCCGTGCTGCCGATCGACCGGCTGGCGGCGATGGCACATGCCCGGGATGCGCTGCTCATCGTCGACGGAGCGCAAGCCGCTGGTGCGATCCCCGTCGATCTCGGTGCGACCGGAGCGGACGTCTACGCGGTCGCGGCGCAGAAGTGGCTCCTCGGCCCCGAGGGGATGGGCGCCGTCGCCGTCGCGCCGGGCGCGCGAGAGCGCCTGACTCCCGCATACGGCGGCCACTACACCTTCGAGTCGGTCGATTCATCCGGGCTTGCCGTCTGGTGGCAGGACGCCCGCCGCTACGAGGCGTCGAACTTCCACCGTCCATCGATCGTCGGGATGGCACGCTCGATCGGCTGGCTGAGCATGTTCGTCGGCCTGGAGTGGATCCACGCCCGGGGCATGGCAACAGCCCGTGCCACCGCCGAGCGACTGGCCGCGATCGATGGTGTCGAGCTGGTGACCCCGCTCGATCGGATGGCGACGCTGATCACGTTCCGCATCCGAGGTTGGACGCCTGAATCTGCGCTGGAGGAGCTCAGCGCACGGGTGTTCGCGGTCGCCCGCACCGTCCCGCTCATCGACGCGCTCCGGATCAGCGTCGGGTTCTTCACGTCGGAGGCGGAGCTCGACCGCTTCCTCGGGTGCGTCGAGCTGCTTGCCAGTCACACGCCGGAGACGCTGCCGCCCCGACGGACGCTCACGATCCTCAGCGGTGACTGACGAGCGGCCGATCCGGCACCGATCGTGGGCCGAGATCCGGTGGCGGCAGTTCCGGAACGCACCCCGACCGGTCGTCCGCGCCGTGGCGGCCAGCCTGTCGGTCGCGCTCATCGGTGCGGTCGCCTACCTGGTCTACGACGTCGCGCTCAGCCGCGGGGCGACGCTGCCAGGCGGTGATCTCCGGTTGGCGGCGCTCGTCGCGTACACCGTCATCGTCCTGGTCATCGGTAGCGTGGTGACGTATCTCGTGGTCCCGCAGCCGACTGGATCCGGGACGGTCCGGCGCAGGTCCGCGTGGAGTGCCGCTCTGGGTTTCTTCGCCGCCGTGCCGATCGCCTGGCTGGTGATGGTCGTCGCTCTACAGGTCGTCCGCCCATGGCTCGGTTGATGCAGCACCCGGGGACGTTCTGGGTGCCCCCCAGCACCACGAAAGCCACCCTCCTCGTCAGACCCCGTAGCCTATCCGTACCATTCCCGGGTACCCTGCGCCGGAGCCATCATCCACGCGTCTTCCGGGGGGAGAAACCGGAGACGTAGCCCTCATCCCGAGGTATCGCGTGTCCATCGACGAGCAGCACGTCGCGCTCCCGAAGCTCTACGGAGCCCCGGCCTACGCGCGTCCGGCGTCTTATGGAACTACGGCCGATAAGCCGTTCGATCCCGACGACCTGCCGATCGAAGCCTTCCAGAGCGACGACGACCGGGCCTTCGCGGCGACGCTACCCGCGCGGGCGTGGGCGCCCGGCGGTGCGACGATCGCGGGCACCGACTTCGGAGTGGCCGATCCCCCGCGATTGAGGGGGCGACGCCTCAGCCTTCGTTCGATCGCCGGCCGTCTGATCCACCAGGACTGACCCTCGTCACGCGACCCCTCGCGCGCAGCGGTGTAGCATCGCCGCGGGGGAGTAGCTCAATGGTCAGAGCGGCGGGCTTATATCCCGCTGGTTCCAGGTTCGAGTCCTGGCTCCCCTACCAGCCGACATCAGCGCGGCTCAGCGCGTCGCGTCGCGCACGTACTCCAGCAGTCGCTCTCGTCGACCCTCGGTAAGGCTGCGCTGTGGCGGCAGCCCGGCGATCCACGGCGCGAGTTGGTCCGGTGTGAGGACGGCGCAATCGGTCGTCCGAGGGATCGTGGGCTCCGGGCCGACGACCGCCGCATAGACCTTGACGATGAAGTCGGCGTCGTCATGGGCGAGCCAGCGACGAACGCGCTCGCTGTCACGCGCCGCACGCTCCAGCGGACTCTCGATGACGATCCAGCCCCGCCGCGTTCGGAGTTGCCAGCGTCCCTCGCGGACCCGCGTCACTGCGACCGGTGGCAATTCACGGACGACCGCGGCGCCGAACGGGCCGATGACGACATCGGAGATCGGTCGCCCGTCGGGCATCGCGATGCCGGTCGCGATGGTGACGTCGTCGGGCAGGGCGTCAAGGGCTCGGAGGGTGGCGGACCGATGCGGCATGCGCCTGCGCGTGGCGGCAAGGATCCGGGCGAGTCGATTCGCGCCGATGAGGACGAACGCCGTCGGGGCGACCAGGGCGATCGACCAGACGATGACGCCTGTCGCGGCCTGTCCGGCGTTGAGCCGACCCTCCGGGATCACGGCCCGCAGCACGGGCGTCGCGATCGCCACGTAGGCGATGACGATGCCGAACACGATCGAGAAGGTGGCGACGACGGTCGCACCGAGCAACGGCGCGAGCGGTGGTCGTTGGGCTGCGTGAGCGGGCTGGATGACCTCCATGCGGTCCATCCTCGACTCGACGCACCACTCCGTCGATGGGCGAATGGGGGATGACACGGCCACCGGTGGGACCACGAGCCCCACCGGACCGCACTGCTCCGGCCCATCTGACAGGGCGGTCGTTGACGGGACGCAACAGGCGAGCCTTCGCCGGTCGGCGACTGCGCACCGGACCCCCGTACCATTGCTGGGCCCGTTCGCGCCCCGGCATCCTCGCTCGCAGGATGCACCGCCCCGCCCGTCACCCCGGAACCCGTTCGCGGTCGCGCGTCGGAGCCAGACGACTAGCACGGATCATCGCGTCGATCGCGGCGTTCGTGCTCGTCCTGTCGGCCGTCGTCCCGGCATGGGCTGCTGCCGGCCCGACCAAGCTGTCCGACGCCGTCGTCTCACCGCTGTCCGGCTATCCGACGACGACCATCGCCGTGACCGTGTCGTATCGCAACCGCGAGGGAACACCGGCGAACTGGGTCCGCGTGAAGCTGGGCGGCACGACACACGTCATGGCCAAGAGCGCCGGGACGGACTGGAAGCGTGGCGTCACGTTCCGCTGGTCGGGGAAGCTGGCGGTCGGCTCCTATGCGGTCACCATCTCCGCGCTCAGCCGCGACCGGTTCGCTGACCAGCTGACGGCGGGGACGGTCACCATCAAGCCAGTGCCGGCACCGGATCCGACGCCCAAGCCGACACCGAAGCCCACCCCGAAACCCACGCCGAAGGCGGAACCACGGTCCACGCCCAGGCCGACCGTACGTTCGACCCGATCGGCCGCCCCGACGCCAAGTCCGACGCCGAGTCCGACGCCGGATGGGATCACGATCGGTGGCGATCCCACCGCCATGCCCGCACCTTCGTCCAGCCCATCGCCGAGCGACGACCGAGTCGCGTTCGTGGTCGGCAGCTATGGTGGCGGCCCAGGCGGAAACGGCGGCACGGGCGGCGGCAACCTCCCGACCGGCGGCCCCGGTGCAGGTGGTGGCAACGCGGGAGCCTGGGCGGCGTTCGTCGGCGGCATCGATCTGCTGACCGGCGGCCGGCCGACGCTCCCGCTCGGACTCGTCGCGACGATGGTCACGACATCGGGCATCGTTGGAGCGACGCTCGCCTTCGGGCTCTTCGGGAAGCGACGCCGCGATGGCGACCCGCCGGCTCCGGATGACGTCCTTGCCCACGCCGCCGCGAGCCCGCTCGCAGTCGCCGCCGCCGCCGGATACGCGGACCGGCCCGGCCGTGGCGTGGCGGTCGATGAGCTGGATCCGATCCCGGGCGTGACCAACATCCCCAACCCGCACGACGCGGAGCTGGCACTCCCACGCTGGCGGCGACCCTCGCTCCTCGAAGCGCGCAAGGCCGACCCGATCCGCGACGCCGTCGAGATCCCACGCCTGACCTTCGCGCACGGACTCGTCGGACCCATCGACGGTCGCGAGCGACGGCTGATCCGCTACAACCTCGTTCGCCTGCTCGACATCCCTGACGAGCTCCGCGGTACCGAGCTCGCGTTCCTCGACCAGGGTGACGAGGTACAGCTGCTCGAGAAGCGCGGCGCCTACTGGCTCGTGCTATGCCCGGATGGCCGGCAGGGCTGGATCCACAAGATGACGCTCGGCGAGCAGCTCGGCGAACCGCCGGCCCAGAGCACGCCGACCGCGACGATGCCGATCGCCGCCGACACCTGGACGATGGGCGACGACGTCGACGGGGACGTCCTGGCGGCCTACTTGGAGAGTCGGCGCCGGGCCTGACTCGAGGTGGGCTCCCTTCGCAGCACCAGGATGTGCTGGTGCGCGATGTTCGGCACGAAGACCCGCGGGTAGCCGTATGGCCGCAGGCGCGTTCCCGCCTGGTGCCATATGAGATCGCCCTTCGGCACGAGCCCCGCCATCGCTGCCCGGGCGGCGAGGTCCGCACCGACGAACTGGTACTGCCCGTTCTGATAGGCATCACGCACGATGACGATGGCATAGCGGCCCGACTTGAGGACGCGTACAAGCTCCCGGAACGTCCGCTCCATCGCGTCGAGGTAGGCGGGGTAGTCAGCTGCATTCGCCAGGTCGGCAGGAGCGTCGCTGACCATCGCGTAATCGGTCCGCCGGTTGGCGTGGGTCTCCGCCAAAGCGCCGCCGGCCATGGTGAGGGGCAGCTGGATGTTGTACGGCGGATCGGTCGCGACGAGATCGACGGATTCATCCGCCAGCGTCGGTAGCACCTCGAGTGCATCACCCTGGCGCATCTCGAGTCCACTCGGGTCGAACGTCCGAGGCGTGCCGGGGTCGGCCGTCCCGAGCTCGGCGATCACGGGTCCGCTACCGTCATTCTCCGCGAGCAGCGACGCGACCACGTCCTGATAGACGTCGACCCAGCGCGCATCGAGCTCGATGCCGAGGGCACGTCGCGGACCTCGGGCGATCGCCGCGCCGATGAGCGTCCCGCCCACGCCGGCGAACGGGTCGAGCACCAGCTCGCCGCTCCTCGTGAAGAACTCGATCAGGCGTGCCATCAGACGCGGCGGCTTATTGGCCCCATGCGCCTTCCGCGCGGCGTGACCCAGCTCCGAGGGGTAGGCCGTCGTCAGCACCGACTTCGTGAAATAGAGCCATTCCTCACCCGACAGCTCGTTGAGCGTGTTGTCCGGATGCGGGGCGGGCCGGGCGGCGTCGGTCACGCCGGCAGCGTAGCGGGTCGGACGGGTCGTCCTGTGCGGCCTCGCCCGGAGATGGTGCGCCGGGGAAGCGGTGTTCGGTCTAGGGTGGATGACGAGCCCTCCCCGGCGTGTACGATGCCAGCGATGCCCGCCAGGTACACGAGCGCGCGCTTCGTGGGACGGGAGGACGCGTTCGCGAAGCTCGCTACCGTCATCCGTTCGTCCGCGGCCGGCGAGTCGGCGACGCTGCTCATCGACGGGACCGCCGGGGTGGGGACGAGCCGGTTCATCGACGAAGCGATCCGGCGCGTGTCCGGTCTCCAGGAACCGATGACCGTCATGCGCGGGGCCGCCTACGGCGCGGCCACCGACGCACCGTACGAGCCGCTCGTGCGAGCGCTCCGGCCTGCGCTCGAGGAGCTGTCCGACGATGACCTCGCCGACGTCCTCGGCCCGGCGGCGGATGAGATCGTCCGGCTGATCCCGGGCCTGGCGTCGAGGGTCGACGGCCCGCGCACGGCCGGGCCGCGACTTAGGACCGTCGTCCCCGAGCGGCGACAGCCACGTCTGCTGGAGGGCGTCCTCGGCGTCCTGGGTCGGCTCGGCGAGCGGCGCCCGGTCCTGCTGATCATCGAGGACCTGCACCGTGCCGACGCCGGCACCCGGGCGCTCGTCACGTTCCTGGCGAGGATCGCGCGTTCGCACCGGCTCGCGATCGTCGCGACCTATCAGGCCGACGCGATCCGCCGCGAGGACCCATGGTCGCTCGATCTCGTGGGCCTCGCCGCGGCACCCCGCCCGCCCTCGACGCTTACCTTGCCGCCGCTCAGCCGCGACGAGCTTGCCCGCCTGATCGCGGCCATCGAGGAGGAGCGACCGTCTGCGAGCGTCCTTGTGGTCGTCGCGGAGCGGTCCGGCGGGCGGCCGCTTGTCGCCGAGGAACTGCTGGCGGCTCGCCGCGAGCTCCCCGGCGTGTCGCTGACGTCGTCGTTCCAGGACCTGGTCCTGGCGCGGATCGCGGCGCGGTCCCCGGAAGCGCGTCGTGCGCTGCGCCTCATCGCGCCGGCCGGTCGCCCGTTGGGTCGGGCGGGTTTGGCGGCGATCGCCGACGCGTTCGAGGCCGAGCTCACCGGCGGGCCCCCTCGCTCGTCGAATGCCCCGCGTCGTGGAGACGGTGTCCTTGACGCGGACCTGACGCACGGGCTCGACGAGGCGATCGAGTACGGCTTCGTGCGCGAGGACGACGACGGGCTCGCGCTGCGTCACGAGCTGGTCGGGCAAGCCATCGAGGCCGACCTGCTGCCATCCATGCGGATCCGACACCACATGGCCGTGGCGCGGGCGCTCGGCGACCAGCCGTTCGTCGGTATCCACCACTTCGACGTCGCGATGGATCCG
>DATNFQ010000190.1:0-4821 GCA_035606295.1 Patescibacteria group bacterium | reverse complement strand
AGGACGGGGACGTCGCCGGGAGGCTGGCAGTGGGACCTCGCGAGCTCCCTGCTAGCGTCAGGGGCGTTACTCCAGGTAGTCCTTCAGCTTCCGGGAGCGTGACGGGTGGCGCAGCTTGCGGAGCGCCTTCGCCTCGATCTGGCGGATGCGTTCGCGCGTGACGTTGAACTCCTTACCGACCTCTTCGAGGGTCCGGGCACGCCCGTCTTCCAGCCCGAACCGGAGCTGCAGCACGCGCCGCTCGCGGCCGGTCAGGGAGTCGAGCACCGCCTCGACCTGCTCCTTGAGCAACTGGTGTGAGGCCGCCTCGGCCGGTGCCAGCGCCCCGCGGTCCTCGATGAAGTCGCCGAGGTGGGAGTCCTCCTCCTCGCCGATCGGCGTCTCCAGCGAGACCGGCTCCTGCGAGACCTTGATGATCTCGCGGACCTTCTCGGGCGTGACCTGGACCTCCTGGCCCTTCGACATCGCCTCCGCGATCTCCTCGACGGTCGGCTCCCGCCCGAGCTCCTGCAAGAGCCCGCGCGAGACACGGATCAGCCGGTTGATCGTCTCCACCATGTGGACCGGGATGCGGATCGTCCGCGCCTGGTCGGCGATGGCTCGGGTGATGGCCTGGCGGATCCACCACGTGGCGTACGTCGAGAACTTGAAGCCCTTCTCGTAGTCGAACTTCTCGACCGCTCGGATGAGACCGATGTTGCCCTCCTGGATGAGGTCCAGGAACGACATCCCACGGCCGATGTACTTCTTCGCGATCGACACCACCAGCCGCAGGTTCGCCGAAGTGAGCTGCTCGCGCGCATCACGACCGATCTCGACGATGACGCCCTTGCGGTCGCGCAGCTTCGTCTCGAGCGGCACCTCCGGGTCGAAGCCCATCTTCTTGAGCATGTCGGCGTCGTTGCCCGCGAGGATGTAGCGCTCAAGGGCCGGCCAGGCGACGCCTTCACGCGTCCAGTCCCAGATCGCTCGTAGGCCGACGTTGTCGCGCGAATCGAGGTCGCCGTTGTGCACGGCGAAGAACGCCCAGTCGAGCAGCGGAAGGAAGGTGTCGGTCTTCGGCCCCGCGTTGTATGTCGCGACGAGCTTCTTGCCTTCCTTGAGCAGCTCTTTGGTGCCCTCCGACTGCGCGTCCTTCGCAGCGCGGATCAGATGGAAATCCGGCGTCTGGGTCATCAGGCTGCGCGTCGTCCGTGCCGCGATCGCCGAGCGCACCATCGCGTGCGCCTCGTCGCCGTACGGCAGCCGATGCTGGGGCTTCGCCGTGCGGGTCTTGCGTTCGGTGTCGTGGAGCGTCCACTCGTGGAGCGAGGCGATGGCCTTCCACGGCTCCTCGACCATCTGCTCTCCGAGCTCGATCGCCTTGGCGAGGACGACCTCCTCCTCGGCGGTCAGCAGCGCGACCTTGCCGATCTCCTTGAGGTACATCCGGACCGGGTCATCGATGCCGATCATGTCGGCGCTGATCGCCTCAAGATCCTCGGCGGTCGGCTCCTCGACCTCCTTCGGGTCGAGCTTGGTCGGACCCTCCGTCGGAAGGCGTGCCGCCGCGGCTTCGGCGCCGTCCTCGGCGACGACCTCGACGCTTACCTCGCCCTCGGGCTCACCCTCACCGACGGGGCCGAGGTCCAGATCGTCGTCATCATCGTCGTCGTCGTCGTCTTCGGGATCGGCGACGGCTACGGCGGCGCGGCGCGGACGCAAGCCGGCGAGCTTGGCCTCTTCGATATCCGCCTTGGCGCGGCGCGGCCGCGACAGCACGGCTTCGACGAGTTGCTTATCGAGCGGATCTGCTGGCATCCGAGCCTCCTTGCTGGTCAGGTCTGCGCGGCCGCGAGGGGCCGCGCGAGTAGTCGGGTCTGTTCTCGCCGTCGATCGATAGAACGACGACTCTCATTGATCTGGCGTTGCTCACGCTGCAAACGATCGATGGTCGAGGTATCGCCGGTGCGTTCCGCCTCGGCGAGCGCCGTTTCGAGGTATTCGCTGCGCTCGCGGATCCCGTCGTCCTCGATGTCGAGGAGCAGCCCGGCGACCTCGCGCGCCTCGGGCGGCGGCTTCTGGATCGCCATCGCGGCCTGCGCAAGCGAACGAACCTCATCGTCGGGCAATCCGGTCACGAACGCGCCCAGGTCGAACGGTGGGTGGATGCCCTGATCGCTCGGGGCACGGGCGATGACGATCGCCCGGAACAGCTCGCGCGCGAGCGTGCTGGGCAGCTGATCCGGCCCGAGCTCATCGGCGACCCGGAGCTGTTGGTCGGGGAGCAGCAGGAGCAGCCGCAGCAACTCGGCCTCCACCGGGGTGACGGCCTTCAGGATGTCGCCGACCGGGAGTGCGTCCGGCGAGGCGAGTACCGCGTCGGCGGTGATACGCGTCGAGCCATCCCGTTGCCCCGGCCCGACCGCGGCGAGTCTCCGCTCGAGGCTCTGTCGCAGCACCCGCTCATCGACACCCGAGACGCGATGCATCTGCTGGAGCGCCTCGTCGCGACGGAGCGGGTCGGCGATGTCGCGGATCGACGGGATCACGGCATCGACGAACGCGATCCGCCCGGTCGCGGTCTTGAGGTCGTGCCGCGAGGCGTGATGGTCGATCAGGTATTCGACGAGCGGCTTCGCGCGCCCGACGGTGGACTCCCACGACTTCGGGTCGTCGCGGATGACCTCGTCCGGATCCTTGCCGTCGGGCAGACGCGCGACGCGCACGTCCTCGAGCTTGACCCCCGAGTCGTCCCCCTGAAGCTGGGTGATGAGCCCGGCAAGTGCGGTGACCCCGACGGTGCCGGCCTTCTCACCGGCCGGGTCGACGTCATAGGCGAGCGCGATGCGCTTCGCATATCGCGTCAGCAGACCGATCTGGTTCGGCGTCAGGGCTGTCCCGAGGCTGGCGACGACATTGTCGAAACCCGCCTGGTGGGCCATCAGCGCGTCGGTGTAGCCCTCGACGATGACCGCCTGCTCGGTCTTGCGGATCGGGCCCTTCGCCTTGTCGATCAGGTACAGCGTCCGGCTCTTGTCGAAGAGCGGCGTCGCTGGGGAGTTGAGGTACTTCGGCCCCTCCCCTTCCAGCAGCCGCCCGCCAAGACCGACGGCGTGCCCGTTCTGGTCGCGGATCGGGAACAGGACGCGAGCGCGGAACTTGTCGATGACGCCGCGGCCACGCTGGCTCGGACTGGCGAGCCCGACCTCGACGAGGTCGTTCGGATCGACATTCCGCTTCGCCTGGAGCTGGCGCGCCATCACGTCCCAGCCGGCGGGCGCCCAGCCGAGCTGGTATGTCTCGATGGTCGCCTCGGTGAAACCGCGGCCGCGGAGGTAGGCGAGCGCCGGCTCGCCGGGCTTGGAGGCGGTCAGGACCGCGTGATAGAAGGCGATCGCGGTATCCAGGACGCCGCGGAGACGCGCCCTACGGGCGTCCTCCCGCTTCGTGCGCTCGTCGATCTCGACGCCCGCCTTCGCTGCCAGCGTCCGAAGCGCCTCGGGGAACGTCAGGCCGTCGCGATCCATCACGAAGCTGAAGATGTCGCCGCCCTTGCCGCACCCGAAGCAATGCCACGACTCGCGGGCAGGAGTCACGACGAATGACGGCGTCTTCTCACCGTGGAAGGGGCACAGGCCCTTGTACGTCGTGCCCGCCTTCTTGAGGGTGACGCTCTCGCCGATCACATCGACGACCGACAATTTGCTCTTGACCTCGGCAGTGACGCCGACTGACAAGCTCTGCTCCTTACCCGCGCCACTGACCAGGTGGCGCCGCGCTTCCATGCCCGATGACCGCCTGCTCGGTCCCGAACATGGCTGTGGGCCTGTCAAGTCTTGACAAGCCCGGTTACGCCGAAGTGTGCTCTCGGTCGCAGGGCGCTGTCAAGGCTTTGTCAATACCCCCCAGGTGTATCTTGCCCCGGTACCGGAACACGTTGGACACTGTGCGCGTCCTCGCCCGACGAACGACAAGGAGCGCGATGACACCTGTCGGACGCGTATTGATCGGTGCAGGTTTCGGGTTCGGCGTGGCGCTACTCGTCGCCGCCTGTTTCGGCGGTCCGGACTGCGGCGTCACCGGCGAGATCCGGTCGAACCCGTACGTGGCGCCGCGGTCCATCGTCCTTGACGCTGCGCATCCGGTCGCGGAACAACGCGTGGTCGTCCATCTGAACGCGGCGGCACTGCCGACCGAGGGCTCGTTCGACGCGCGTCTCTACGTACTGGACGCAGGGGAGGCGAGCGCGTCCCCCACGCCGGCGCCGACGGCCGCGTCGAGCGAGGCTCCCCCGCGTCCCGTCGGCGTGACCGTCATCCGTGAGGACACCGATACGGTCATCCCGGTGAGCGCCCCGTGGGAATGGTCGATCTTCAACGTCGGTCGGCCGTTCGCCGCGGTCCCGATCGACTGCCCCGCCGGGAGCGACTGTGATCGGACCTATCGGATCCGTTTCGCCTTGAGCGAGGACGCAGCTCAGGCCGTTCCCCTCACTTGGACCGTCCTGAGTCGCGTGACCTACGAAGGCGTCAAGGCGCCGTGCGGGCTGCCCAGCGAAGCGCGGACGGACGTGGAGACCGCGCCGCCGGCGCCGTTGCCCGCGGCACGTGTCGCGACGACCGCCAAGGTCGGCCAGGAGGAGGCCGGAGGATCGCTCGTCCTCCGCCATCTCGTCGTGACGTCAGATCAGGCGCCGACGGGCGCATCGCTTCACCTCGCGATCGGGCGCCGTGGCTTCGAGAGCTTGGACGACCCGGCGTGGCGACAGTGGGTCCGCGTGATCCAGGACGACGCGGTCGCTCCGCTCGCGGACGCGCTGGTCGGTGCGGAACCGTACGT
>DATNFQ010000189.1:0-4206 GCA_035606295.1 Patescibacteria group bacterium | reverse complement strand
CCTGATGTCCTACCGACCAGGTGTGTTCGTAACTACCGTCCGCCCGAACTACCCCGCGGACGGCAGAGTCCGGATCTACCTCAACCGGGCGGTTAGTTCGAACACGCTCGTTGCGTGGTTCGTGCTGAACTAGGCCGGAAGGGACGTCGCCGTTGCGCGGAGCGGAGCTGGTAGCCGAAACAGCCGACGCTGGCGATCTTCATCGGATGGCGACTCTGCCAGACGCTGCGCGTCCGAACGTGGTGAGGCAGGCGATCTAGGGTCGAGGCAGATCGCACCGTCATGCCCAGGCGCGATTCCTGGTGATGCGGGCGCGTTTCTTTAGCTCTGCGGCCGCCCGCCGCGCTCGATCGAGTACCGCCTCTTCGTCGATCGTAGTGAGGCGACCATCGAGCATCAAGACCTGCCCGTCGACGAGGACTGTGCGACATTCGTTACCCGACGTGGAGTACACGAGCGCAGAGACCGGTTCGTGGACTGGTGCTGCGAACGCGCCGTCGAGCCCGAACACCGCGATGTCGGCACGCTTGCCGACTTCGAGCGACCCGATCTCCTCGTCCATCCCGACCCCGCGCGCGCCGCCCAACGTGGCCATCTCGAGGACGCGTGGGGCCGTCATGGCCTCTGCATCCTCGTGCGCGACCTTGTGGAGCAACGCCGCGAACTTGAGGACTTGAAGCATGTTCTGGTTGGTGTTGCTGGCTGGCCCATCCGTCGCGAGAGCGATCGTCAGCCCAGCCCGGTCCATCTCGACGATGGGAGCGACACCCGACGCGAGATACATGTTGCTGACCGGGTTATGCGAGACACGAACGTCGTGCGTCCTGAGCCGCGCGATGTCATCGCCGGTGTCGAGCTTTACGCAATGCACGGCGAGCAGATCGGGGGCGAGAAACCCGGTTCGCTCCAGGAACGCCGTCTCGCGCATCCCGTAGAGGCGTTCGGTCTGTTCGACCTCGAATGAGGTCTCGGCCATGTGGTACGTGATCAGCGAGCCCGTCGCATCCGCGAACTCGCGCGTCGCGCGAAAGCCAGCTTCATCGACCATCCACACGAGGCATGGCGCGATCCCGAACGTGATCCGTCCATCACCGGACTCATATGTCGCCCGAAGTCGCTCGACGTCCGCGAGTACCTGCCCGAGGGGTTCGATGAGCGCGGGCGGAACGCCGTTTTCCTCACCGCGCGTGAGGAACCCTCGGGCGACGACAGCGCGTACCCCTGTCCCATCAAGCCCTCGATACACGGCGTCGGCCAGGTACGGGCGCGGGTGGGCGTACATGAAGTCCACGATCGTGGTTGCCCCCGATCGAATGGCCTCGACAGCGCCCAAGCCTGCCGCAGCCTCGCAATCGTCCTCTTCCAGCGCCGTCGCCGCGGGCAGTGTCATCTCGGCGAGCCATCGGTGGAGCGGCTTGTCGTCGCCCAGTCCCTTGAGCAGACCTTGGAAGAGATGCGTATGCGTGTTCACGAAGCCTGGGATGACGAGCTGCCCACTGCAATCGATGCGCTCGATGACCCCGGCCTCCGCCGATATGCCTGCGGCCACCGCTTCGACGGCCTCCCTGTTCGCCACCGATGCGATCCGGCCGTCGACGACGAGTACCGCGCCGTCGTCGAACACGCGGCGAGCGGGATCCATGGTCACGACCGTGCCACCCGTGAGCAGCACGGGTCGGACGGGCGTCGCCTCTGTCATCAGTTCACGGATGGATCGACGTCGATCACCAGCTTCCCTGTCGTGCCTCGCGCGGCGATCGCCGCGTGCAGTTCGGCGACGTTCTCGAGGGGTCGAGTCGTCCCGACCGGGATCCGTAACGACCCGTCGGCGAGATGTGCGAGCAGGAAGTCGACCCCCGCCTGCCAACGTTCGGATCCCGGGATCGCATGAAGGACCTCGAAGCCGGAAAGGGACGTCGAGCGTTCGTACAGCTTCTTGCGGACATTGAAGTCGGGTTCGCCTGCTGCTTCCCCGATGTTGATGACGCGTCCGTACGTTCGGAGTGCATCGAAGCTGTGGGGCAACACACTGGCTCCAAGCGAGTCGACGACGAGGTCGACGCCGCGACCGGAGGTGAACCGCATGGCCTCGTCCGCGAAGTCCGAGCGACTCCGGTCGATGACGAGCTTCGCGCCGGCCGAGGTCGCGATGTCTACCTTCGACGCATCACCGACCGTGCCGATCACCTTCGCGCCGTACAGGTCCGCGATCTGCGCGAGCGCGAGGCCGACCGACCCGCTGATCGCATGGATGAGGACGACGTCCCCTGGGCCGACGGACGCTGCGCTCCGAAGGATGTGCCATGCCGTCAGACTCGCCAGAGGGAACGCCGCTGCCGTGCGCCAGTCGATGTCGTCGGGCAAAGGCAGGACGTACTCGAGAGGCACGGAGATGGATTCCGCATATCCACCGACCAGTCTGGGGCCGCCCAGGGCCGTGACGCGACGCCCGATCCACGTCTCGGGAACGTCGCTACCGACGGCGCCCACGATCCCAGCGACTTCCATACCGAGGATCGCGGGAAAGGCCACAGGGTCCGGGTAGATGTTCTCGCGCTTCTGGACATCGCCCCAGTTCACGGTCGATGCCGCGGTGCGGATCAGCACCTCCCTCGGCCCGGGTGCTGGGGTCGGCACCTCAGCCAGCCGGAGGGCTTCGATCCCGCCCGGCTGATCGACGACGACGGCTCTCATGTCGGTTCGATCTCGGATGACGCCGTCACCACTCCGCGATCGGCGTGTCGTCGTACCCCTTGTAGCCGTCCTTGACGCGCAGGAAATACCCAGCCATGAATGTGAGCATCGCCGAGTTGAATGTCCGCGTCGTGATCTCGGCGACGTCGCGATATGGGTCGAGCTCGACGAAGTCGATCGCTGCGACACGAGGATCCTGACCGAGGATGAACAGGGCCTCGAAGAGGTCCGTCGGATGGATGCCGTCCGCTGTCGCCGCCGCCGTTCCCGGCGCGTATCCGAGCTCAAGGACGTCGATATCGACGGTGACATAGATCGCATCTGTGTCACGACCCGCGATCTCGATCGCCTGACGGATCGACTCTTCGATGCCGGCTCGACGGATGGCGCGCGCGGTCATGATCGTGCCGCCTTTGCCTTCCACCCACCGCTTGTAGTAGCTCGCGTTCATGAAGCCGTGGATGCCGACCTGGACCAGGTTCTTGCCTGACACGCGAACGCCCGACGTAAGGATCCCCCGGATCGGCGTCCCATTCGTCGGACCGTGATCGAGGACGCGAACATCGTTGTGGGCGTCGTAATGGATCAGGCCGACCGGCTTGTCCGGGTTCGCCTTGCAGAACGCGCGAACGGCGGGTGCCGTGATCGCATGGTCACCGCCGATGATGATCGGCAGGAACGACTCGGGCTGCGTGAAGATTCCCCGAAGGCTCTCCTCTATGTCGACGATCCCCTGGCGCAGGTCGAGCACCGGCGTGGCGACATCGCCGATCTCGCGCACCTTTAGCTCAGCGAGGTCGACGTCGTAGTCGGGCGTGTAGGTGGTATTGATCGCCCAACTCTCTTTGATCGAGTTCGGCGCGCCGTATGCGCCATTGGCGAGGATCGAGGTCTTGCTCGAAGGAACGCTGATCAGGCCGACGTCGAACTGCGACTGCCAGTCCCATGGCTCGATCCAGTTGTTGACCCTCCACTCGTGGGGATCATTCCAGTGCAGCCGCTTCCGGAGCTCCGGGACCATCAGATGTGGGATATCACGCGGTGGCTTCGGTTGCTCGTAGAAGTCGCCCATCTGTCCTCCGATGCCTACATGGTGGCCGATCGTGATCGGCCTTTTCCGGTCATCTCCTTCGCTGGCTCCGGTTCACCGATCAGGACCCGGCTCGTCCGCCGGAACAAGGTCCATACCGCGACGGCGGCCCTCATCCGGTCGCCAGACCGGATCTCGGCGACCAGATTGGCGTGCTCCTCCATCACAGGTTCGAACTGATAGACCACGCGCTCGACCTCGAGGCGGATAAGCGTCCGCAGGAGTCCCGTCTGGGTCTCCGACATGCGGTACAGGCGCTCATTCCCGGAGCCTCGACACAGGGTCGCGTGCAGTGAGAGGTCCGCCTCGACGAACGCCGCCCGATCCTCGGCCGCCACGGCCGCGCGCATCAGGCCGAGAGCCGCTTCGAGGTCGCGTAGCGTCTCAGGGTCATTCCGCTCCATCACAAGGAAGGCAGCACC
>DATNFQ010000188.1:0-9152 GCA_035606295.1 Patescibacteria group bacterium | reverse complement strand
TGCGCCGGCGCGCGGGTCGGCTCGACGACGGGTGACGCCGTCGGCGCGGGGACGGGAGGGGCGCTTGGGGCGGGCCGATGTCCGTAGGCGGCGTCAGCCGCGAACACGACGACGACAGAAAGGGCCAGACCGCCGACGATCCCGGCGATGGGGCGGAAGGGGGAGCGGGACATCTAGGGTTCCTTTTGGAGGTGGGTGACCCGGATCGGGCTCCGGGCATGACCGTATGGAACCGCAGCCTTGCGCGCGCGACGACCGACGCGGGTGGTCAGCCCGGCAGCGACATTCGTCGATGTCGTGCGCGGGCAGTCGTCGAGGTTCGAACGCCTAGCAGTCAGCGGATAGACCATATGTTCTATACTCGTCTTGTGGCGTGTCGAGATCAGCGTCCTGCGAATGTCGCCTACTACCGGCGGAACCGCGCATCCGAGATCCCTCGCGTGCAGGTCCGACAGCGTGGGACCGTGGAGTTGCTCAGGGGACTTCGCGAACGCCCGTGTATGGACTGCGGAGGTTCATTCGAGCCTCATCAGATGGATTTCGACCATCGGGATGACGCGATGAAATCGTTCAGGCTGACTTCCGGAGGCGCGTTGCTCCGGCCGACGGCCGTCATCCTCCATGAAGCAGCCAAATGCGATGTGGTGTGCACGAACTGCCACCGGATCCGGACGTGGCAGCGCCATCAGGCGCGACCACCTGCCGCCCCTGGGGCGTCGCGCTACCTGGATCGGAAGCGGACGAACTGGCGTCGACAGGCGACGATCCTGGATCGATGTCGAGCCGTGCCGTGTTCCGATTGCGGCGAGCGCTATCCGCCGTGCGCGATGGACTTCGACCATCGCGATCCCAGCACGAAGCGGGCTGCCGTCACCAGGATGATCGGACGAGCTGGTACGCAGCGCCTACTGGACGAGATCGCGAAGTGCGATATCGTCTGTGCGAACTGTCATCGCCTTCGAACATTCCGAAGACGTTCGGCAGCGACGGCGCGGGAGTAGCTCAGTTGGTGGAGCGGCAGCCTTCCAAGCTGCATGTCGCGGGTTCGAGTCCCGTCTCCCGCTCCAATCCCCCCTGACTCTTATGAGTCGGCGGCCTGTCCGTGCGCTGTCGTCGCGTCCAGCGTCATCGGGCCATCCGGATCGCGCCCGACGATCAGCCCACGGGCATCGTCCACCACGATGACCGCCGCCTCATAGATCGAGCACGTCGAGGCGCAATCACGAAATGTGCCTTCGGCTGAAACGACCCAGGACGTCGTGTCGGTGCTGAAGGTCAGAGCGGATGGCTGACCATCCGGATCGTTCGAGCTCACCGGCGCGAACGGGGCGACCAACCGGATGCTCTTGACATGGAACGGTCGAAGCACGCGTCCGAGCGCCTCGGCGTCCGCGCGCACCGATGCCTGCACGGTCTGCTGGACCTGGTCAACGGACAGCCGGTGCGACACGCCGGGCGGGATGTCGACGGCGGGTGGAAGACCTGGGACGTATCCGCATGCCGCGACGATGACGGCCGCGACGGGGAGCGCGGCCAGCTTCCACGGAAGGGGCCGACGCAGCCCGAGTCGCAACCGTGGCGCCGGCATCAGCGTTCGCGCACGAACTCCTCGAGCGGGCGCCGACCCGTGCGCGGTCCGGTGCGTGGCTGGCGCGCCTCCTCGGTCGGATGTCCGATCGAGACGATCGTCCGGACGAACGCCGGCGACGTGACGCCGAGCAGCTCGCCGATGGCCGCGTAGTCCTTTTCCTCGATCCAGCCGATCCCGGCGCCGAGGTCCATCGCCGACGCCGCGATGAGGATCCGCTCCGCGACGCGTGCTTCGTCATACGCGTCCGACTCGCTGTCCTCGCCGGGCATCGCGATGGCGATCGCGAGCGGCGCCTTGCCGACGTACCGGGCGTGGACGGAGATCTCGCCGATCTGCCGCCGCACGTCCGCATCGCGGACCACGATGAACTGCCACGGCTGCGTGTTCATCGAGCTGCCGGTCCAGCGGGAGACCTCGAGGATGGTGTGGAGGTCGTCCTCGGAGACAGGCTCGTCGGTGAAGCTGCGGATCTGCCGGGTCTTCCGAAGTGCCCGAAGGACGACGTCCCGGGTATCGGTCGTTGTCGTGCGAACTTCCATAGCGAGCAGTCTATGCCCGCTACGCCGCGCCAAGGGCTAAGAAGACCACCCCGACCGCTACAGCCGCGATGCCGACCCACTGCACACGACCGAGCCGCTCCCCAAGGGCCAGCCAGGCGATGATCGCGGCCGCTGTGGCGAACTGCGCCGCGAGCGCCGAGGTGACGGCGATGCTCTCGCTCGCCCCCCACCCGACGGCGAGGAAGCCCCCGACTTCACCGGCGCCCGCGATCGCGATGAACGGCAGCGCGGCCCGAGTCACCCGGAATCGCCCGGTGGCCGCGAGCGGGATCGTGATCAGGATGACGCCGACGATCCGCGGCGGGAGGATCGCCCAGCCCGCCGCGATATCCGCGCCGATCCGTCCGGTCGCATAGAGCGAGGCGCCGAACGCGAGTCCCGCGACTCCGCCGAACAGCACCGCCCGCATCGACGCCCGCGGATCGGCGGTGTCGGGGTCTCGCCCCAGCGAGGCGAGGATGACTCCGAGGCCGACCACGGCGACGCCGACCGTCTCGACCCCTGCCAGCGTCTCCCCAGCGAGCATGGCGAGGACCGCCGCGATCGCTCCTTCCGACGCGGCCAGCGCCCCGACCACGCCGACCTTGCCCGTCCGCAGTGCGATGTACTCCGCTCCGAGGCCCAGGACGTTGCCGAGACCGGCGATCAGGAGATATGGGATCTGCGCCGGGGTCGGGCGCGTGTCGCCGACGGTCAGGGCGGCGATCGGGACGGCCAGGGCGAGGCCGAAGAGCATGACGCCGGCGAGCGTCGGCCCGGCACCGATCATCCGTGTCGAACGGGTCGACGCCAGCAGGGCCGCGGTGAAGCATGCAGCCGCGAGCAGGCCGCCGATGATCGCGGTCAGGGGAGACGCCTCATGAAGGCGCGAGCATACGGTCCGGCAGCCGACTCAAGCGGTCTCGGCTAGAGTCCCGCCGTGGCGAATCCCCGCAAGGCGCGGATCATCGGCGACCGCTACCAGCTCGGCCGGGTCATCGGGCGGGGCGGGATGGCGACGATCCACGAGGCGATGGATCTCCGGTTGGAGCGTCCCGTCGCCGTCAAGCTGCTCCGACCCGAGGCTGCGGCCGACGCCGACCTCGCGGATCGGTTCCGACGTGAGGCGCTCGCGGCGACGGTCCTCCGGCATCCGAATATCGTCGCCTGCCTCGACACAGGCACCGACGATGGCCAGCCGTACCTGGTCATGGACCTGGTCGACGGAGAGGACCTCGCGGCGCGGCTGAAACGCGGCGGCCGACTCGCGCCGACGCATGCCGCCCGGATCGGGCTCGATGTGGCTCGCGCCCTCGGCGTCGCGCATGTCCGCGGGATCGTCCATCGGGACGTGAAGCCCGGGAACATCCTGCTCGCCTCCGACGGCCGAGCGATGGTCACCGACTTCGGCATCGCGCGGCTCGCCGCGGATGCGGAGGCGGCACGGCCGGGGACGACGCTCGGGTCTGTCCACTATTTCAGCCCGGAGCAGGCGAAGGGCGCGACGACCACGCCGGCGTCCGATGTCTACGGTCTTGGCCTGGTCCTGTACGAAGCCATGACTGGGGCGCGCGCGTTCGGCGGCGAGACGACGGACGCGATCGCACTGGCGCGCATCGGTGCGACACCACCCTCGCCGCGATCGATCCGCCCTGAGGTTCCCGTCGATCTCGATGCCGTGGTGCGGCGGGCGCTGGCGCCCGAACCGGCAGATCGGTACGCCAACGGCAACGCGATGGCCACGGCGCTCGAGGCCGCGATGCAGACCGCCGACGACGCGAGCCCGACGACGATCGTCAGCACGCCCGTCGTCGCCGACGTACCGCCCGAACCCTCGACACATCCGGAGCGACCGGCACGGGCACGACCACGGACGACCGCCGCACCGCGTTCGCGCAGGCAGGGTCGGGGACCCTCCGCGCCCAGCGGCGTCCTCATCGCCCTGCTTGCGCTGATCGGCATCGTGGGCGGCGCGATCGCCGTCGCGGCGCTCGCGGGCGGCAGCCGCACGCTCGACTCGGGGTCGCCGGCGAGTGAGGCGGCGGTCGAGACCCCGACGCGCACACCCAAGCCGACACCGACCCCGAGCCCGACACCGTCACCCACGCCCAAGCCGACCCCATCAGCCACACCCACGCCGAGTCCGACGCCGGTCGCCGAGGGCGCCACGGCCGATCTGTGCGAGATCTTCTTCGATATCCCGTGCGGACTCGGCGCCGGGCGCTATGCGCCATCGCGGTTCCGGCCGGCATTCGACATCGAGCTCGGCGATGGCTGGTCGAATGCCGCGCACCGGGAGGACATCGTGGTCCTCACGCGGCCCGAGGGGACGCTGACCTTCGCGGGTGGACTCCGCCAGGTCTTCCCTCGTGGCAAGCCCGGCGAACCGAGCACGCATGCCCGCGACCTGATGGAGTCGTTCATCGCGACCGACGGTGTCGGGGCGACCAAGCCCAAAGGCATCCGCATCGACCGTCGCCGGGCATATTCGAGCGACCTGCAGCCGGTCGGCCGCACGCGCGTCCCGCTCTTCTCGACGGACGGCAGCACCTTCAATCTCGAGCCGGATCGCACGACCCGGATCGTGGTCGTCGACCTGCCCGGCGACGACACGATCGTCTTCGCGATCGAACCCAGCGACGGCTATGAGCTGCGCGACATCCTCGAGACCGCCGATCCGGTCGCCGGATCGATCAACTGGCGCTGACGCTCCGAGGCGAACCACCCTCGAGGCCGAGGTGGCGGGCCAGGAATGCCCAGCGATCGCGGCGTGCGTCAGGGATACGCATCGCGTGGTCCGCGCCCTCGTAGGTGACCAGCTCTGCCCCGGCGGCCGCCTCGGAGCGGAACTCGAGCGCCGACATCGCCGCGATGTAGAAGTCGTCAGCGGCGAACTGGAACAGGACCGGGGCCGCGACGTCGGCGATGCGTTCGATCGGGTCGAGTGGCCGAAGCGCCCGCAGGTACTCGATCCGATCGTCGGTGAGATCCCAGAACGGCAGGAACCAGTCGCCCCAACGCGGTGTCGCCGCGATGATCACGAGGCCCCGCACGCGATCGTCACCCGCGGCGGCAAGTGTCGCCAGCATCGCGCCGAAGTCATGCCCGACGATGGCGAGCCGCCCGGGATCCACGCTCGGGTGGGCGGCGAGCAGATCGAGGCCCGCGCGGAAGCGATCGACCTCGGCCTCGATCGCGGGACCGTCGTGGGCAGCACCGCTCGGATCGCTCGCCCATGGGAAGCGGCCCTGCGGCAGCAGGCTCACGACGCCATCGCCTGCAAGCTCGACCGCTTCCTCGACGAACTGTGTCCGGTCGCCGTCGGGTGCCTTGGGGTCGAACCAGTGCCAGAACATCACGCCCGCTCTACGCACGCTCGGGTCCGCCGGCGACCCCGTGCTCGACGGCGTGATCAGGTAGGCCGCGACGGTGGATCCGTCCGGCCCGGCATAGGTGATGTCCTCGATCAGTGCATGGCCACGGCGTTCGCCGGCCCGGCCTGTTTCGGTCATCGCTCCTCCCCGTCCATCGTCGCAAAACGTGGACGGTCGGTGCATCCAGTCGACACCATGGTCCTATCGACGGTGGTCCTTTCGCGGCTCACAGTCAGCGGGTGATCCGTCCGAATCGGCTGCGTTCATCGTCACGACGCGCCCTGAAGCGGCTCGCGGGGGACCCGCATGTCCTGCTCGCGGTCGCCGTCGTCCTCGCGGCGCTCGTGATCGAGCTCGCGTCCCGTGGCAACCCCATCCTGGTCGTCATCCCGTCGGTCGTGTACCTCGTGGTCCAGTGCGCACTGGGCCTGAGCCCGCGTGCCCGGCGATCTCCGACGCTCGATACGGCGCGCTTGCTGTTCGCACTCGTGGCGGTCATCTGGATGAGCGTCGGCACCGGCAACCCCGCGACCCTGCCCCTGGCCTCACTGACGCTCCCGATCGTCGTCATGGCGGCCGCGATGGGCACCCGCCACGTGCTTGTCATCGGCGGCGTCCTTGTCGGCTCGGCGGTGGCCCTCTATCTCGTCCCGGCGTTCGCGACGCCCGCGATCCGCGAGGGGCTGGTGTCACGCGGGATCGCGTTGGCTGCGACCGCCGTCGTCCTCGCGGCAGGCACCCGCAGGACGATCTCGACGCTGGAGCGAGCGGTGGCCCACGCGCGTGCGGCGAGCGCCGGTATGCGTCGCCGAGCCCGACAGATCTCCGCGATCGAAGCCATCGGACGTGCCTTGACCGGTGACGGTCCGACGGCCCAGGCGCTCGACGAGGTCATGGCGATCCTGGTCGACCGGTTCGGCTACCGCTACCCGTCGATCTACATGCGCGACGGCGATCTGATGCGCATCGGCGCCCAGCGCGGGTACGACACGGTGATCGAGACGTTCGACGGGACCGTCGGTGTGGTCGGCCGCGTCATGCGCAGCGGCAAGCCCCAGTTCGTGCCGGACGTGACCGTCGATCCCGAGTACCGCGCCGCGAGCCCCGACGTACGCAGCGAGGTCAGCGTCCCGCTCTGGTCGGGCGACACGATCGTCGGCGTGCTGAACATCGAGAGCGGGCAGGACGCGGCGCCGCTCGACATCAGCGATCTCGACACGCTCGTCGTCGTCGCCGATCGGGTTTCGGTCGCGCTCGCTCTCGCGCGCGAGCGCGAGGCCCTCCGCGAACGAGCCGCCTTGTTCACCCGCTTGGCTGCATTCGGCTCCGCCGTCAACGCCAGCCTCGATCTCAACACGGCTCACAGCCGCATCGTGGCCGCGGTCTCTGAAGCCCTCGCGACCGACATCGTGACCCTCGTCCTGCGCGACCCGACGAGCGGCGAGGACCGCATCGTGGCGATCCACGGCGGCGACGATCGCTACCTCGGCGTGCGCATCCCGCCAGGGGAGGGGATGACCGGCCAGGCGATCGAAGAACACCGAATCGTCTCGTCCGAGGCCTTTGCCCGGAGCAAGTTCCCGACGACCGTCAAGGCGGCCCGTGTGTCGGACGTCCTGGTCGGGGCCTCGGTCCCGCTGCTCGACGAGGACCGCATCGTCGGCGCGATCGCCCTCGCGAGGCACGATCTCGACCGCCCGTTCTCGGCGCTCGAGCTCGAGACGATGCCGCTGATCGGCTCGCAGGTCACGCTCGCGCTGGCGAACGTCGAGCTTCACGCTCGCGTCGCCGATGCGGCCATCCGCGACCCCCTGACGGGACTATGGAACCGACGCCACCTCGAGGTCTCGACGGCGCGGCTCTTCGCGGCGCGGGGCAGGCTGGAGCTCGACGAGCGCCGGCCGATCGCCGTGATCATGTTCGACCTCGACCACTTCGGCGACTTCAACAAGCAGCACGGCCACATCGTCGGCGACGCCGTCCTGCGCGCATTCGGGTCGATCCTGTCAGGCCGTCTCCGCTCGAGTGACATCGTCGCGCGGTTCGGTGGGGAGGAATTCGTGGCGATCCTCGACGGGGCGACCGTCGAGGAGGCACAGCGGGTGGCCGAGGAGATCCGGCGCGCGCTCGAAGCGACGCCGGTCGCCGGTGTCGACGGCGAGGCGCTCCGGGCCACGGTCTCGGCCGGGTGCGCGTCGCTCGGGCCGGCCGTCTCGACGCTCGAGGAGCTCCTCGAAGTCGCCGATGTCGCGCTGCAGATGGCGAAGCGCGGCGGGCGCAACCAGGTCGTCGCAGCCTGACCCCAGCGTCCGGCGCGGCTGATCGCCCGGCGCCCAGGCAGACCCGGCCCGCGGCCGTCGGCTAGGCTTCGCGTCCGATGCCGCTCATCGCGACGAAGTCCCTGACCAAGCGGTACCCGGGGGGAGTCACGGCGCTCGACGACCTGAGCGTCGAGCTCGAACCCGGGATCATCGGGTTGGTCGGCGCGAACGGCGCCGGCAAGAGCACGTTCATCCGGATCCTGCTGGGCCTGCTCGAACCAACCTCGGGCACGGCCAGTGTGCTGGGGTACGACGTCCGGACGCAGGGGTCCGCCCTGCGCCGCTACGTCGGCTACATGCCCGAATCCGATTGCCTCCCGCCCGACACCACGGCGACCGACTTCGTCGGCCAGATGGCCCGCTGGTCCGGGTTGCCACGCGCGGCAGCTCGTGAGCGAGCGGCCGAGGTGCTGCGCCACGTCGGGCTCTACGAGGAGCGCTATCGACCGATGGGCGCCTACTCGACCGGGATGAAGCAGCGGGTCAAGCTCGCCCAGGCGCTCGTCCACGACCCGCGTCTGCTCCTGCTCGACGAGCCGACCAATGGTCTCGACCCGGCAGGACGCGACGAGATGCTGGCACTGGTCAAGCGGACCGGCACCGAGTTCGGGATCGCGGTCGTCGTCGCGAGCCATCTGCTCGGCGAGATCGAGCGTGTCTGCGACCACCTGGTCGCCGTCGATGCGGGCCGGCTCATCCGCTCGGCGCCCCTCACCTCGTTCACCGAGCGGACCGGCACCCTGGCGGTCGACGTCGAGGAGGGCGCGGACAAGCTGGTCGCGGCGTTGTCCGCTGCGGGCATCGAGGCGGTAGCCGATGGGCGGACGGTCCTGATCCATCTCGAGGACGAGCGCCCGTACGACCTCGTCCGCGACACCGTGGCCGACCTCGGGCTTCCGCTGGTCCGGATCGAGCAACGTCGGCGTGGGCTCGAGGAGCTGTTCCAGTGACGGCGCCCGCGGCACCCGGCCCGGTCGGCGGTGCTGCGACCGGGAGCATCTACGACCTCGGTTACCGCGGATACGACGGGCCGCGATCGGGTCGCCACGTTGTCGTCCGCGCGCTGCTGCGCCAGAGCCTCCAGGAGGCGTACGGGATCGGCCGCGGCGGCCGGGCCAAGGTCGCACCGTTCCTGCTGCTCATCTTCAACGCGGTCCCGGCCATGCTGGCAGTCGGCATCAGCGCGTTCCTGAACCAGGCCGGCGGCTCCGAGGTCCTCGAGCAGGGGATCCCCATCCGACACGACACCTACTGGAGCCTCACGTCGACCTTCGTCATGCTCTTCTGTGCCGCCCAGGCGCCTGAGCTGTTCGGGCGCGACCAGCGC
>DATNFQ010000187.1:0-5482 GCA_035606295.1 Patescibacteria group bacterium | reverse complement strand
CGCCTTCGGGATGATGTCAGTCATCAGCGCCCAGTCGACCGCGAGGAATGTGCCCGCCGAAGCGCCGAACAACGCACCCCCGACGATCGCCAGCGGAACCGCCGGCGCGAGTGCCGCAAGGAGGATGCCGATGAAGCCGATCACGCAGCTGGCGTAGATCACGGGCTTGCGTCCGATCCGGTCCGAGATCCGAGCCGACGGGATGATCGCGATCACGTTGGCGATGACGATCGTGACGAGCATCACCAGGTTGGTGGAGTTGGCAGCGTCCTCCCCGAGGTTGTGGGTCTGCTTGAGGTACGTGAGGATCAGGTTCACGAGGACCGCGCCACCCATCAGGAAGAAGAAGCGCGACGCCAGCAGCCACACGTACGAGCGCTCCTTGAGGACGTCGGTGCCCCAGACCTCGCGCGCGATCGTCCCCCACGACTTGCCGTTCCGCGGCTTAGGCGGCTGACCCTCGCCGACGCGCAGCACGACGGCGGCCATCGTCACGAGCTCGACGAGGGCGACCACGAAGATCGCGACCTCGATCTGACCCATCAGGACGGCGGCGGTGACGAGCACGAACCCGGTCACATTCCCGAGGATCTGCATCAGGCCGACCATCGCGCTGGCCAGGCCGACCTGCTGCTCCGGGACGAGATCCGGGACGTAGCCCTGGAACGGGCCGCGCGCGATGTTGGTGCTGACCGACAGCAGCGCCGCAAACGCGCCGAGCATCAGGATCGTGTTCGACGTCGCGATGCCGACGAGGAAGACAACGTCGAGCACCGAACCGATGACGATGTACGGCTTCCGCCGCCCCCACCGGCTGACGGTGTAGTCGCTGATCGATCCGACCGTCGGCTGGACGAGGATCGAGATCACCGCCACCGGGATCGAGAGCAGGAACAGGACTCTGCCGACCTCCAGCGGGTCGACCGCGAACGGCCCGAAATTCACCCGGTTCTGGATGAACAGCCCGACCGCCCCGTCGATGGCGGTCAGCCCGAGCCAGTACAGGGAGATCCGGATCAGGTGTCCGAGCGGGAGGGTCAGGGTCGGACGGAAATAGGTCTCGTCGAGGGTCGCTTCGGCCTGCATCGCGCGTACCTCTTGGGCGAAGGTTACGGCCCTGTCGTTCGGATGCTACGACGCGCGGATCGGACTCCCGTTACGGTCGAGGGTGACGATGTCGCCGACGCGCATGAGCCGGCGTTCGGTCGCGCCGCTCGCTGCGTAGGTGAACACCGAGCGGTCGAGCGAATAGATGCCTGTGCTGGCGATGCCGATCCGCCCGAGACGGAAGGTGAAGATCGGGTTTTCGCTGTTGCCGTTGTAGTGGATCGGCGTGCCGTCGTCCGTCAGGACGGCGAGGTTCGCCTGTCCGCCGAACGCGTCGTGGAGCGCGCGAAGGCGATCCGGCGCATCCCCGGTATCCCGCCACGCATCCTCCAGCCAGCGCGCACCGACCTCCGTATCGGCGCGGCCGTGGATCCGCCCCTGGGCCTGGAACGTCGGTCGGAACGTGCGCCACTCTCGAAGGTCGCCGTTGTGGCTGAACGAGAACCGTCCGGCCGGGTCGTCGAACGGCTGCGCGTCGGCGACCTGGAGGGTCGACAGGCGCGACGGTCGACGAAGGTGCACGAGCAGTGCGGTGGTTTCCTCGCGACCGACGTTCGCAACACCCTCCGTGTCATCGCGGAAGGCGCGTGCAGCACGGTGGCTACATAGCCGACCGTCCGCCCGCACCCAGGCGACGCCCCAGCCGAACCCTGCCAGACCCCAGCGCTCGAGCCGTTCGGTGAACGGCCAGAGCTCGTCGATCCGGAACGGCTCAGCGGCCCGAGCGACGTATTGCTCGCACATCGCGGCGATGATACGCGCCGTTCCATGGTGGCCGGCGGCGCGCGCGAGGCGCGACGCTACGGCGCAAGCCGGCTCTGGATCTCGTGCTCGTACTCGGGGAAGTAGCGGCTCACGACCGACAGATCGAACGCCGAGAGGATCTGCTCCTTCGATTCGCGTTCGAGCAGGAAGTCGAAGGTCTCGTACAGCAGCCGTTCCACCTCGTGATCCGTCGTCGCAGCAGCCAGTCGGGCGGCGTCCTCGTCGCTGACGCTGACATCGTGCGTCGAGGTGCTGTCAGGGTCGCGAAGCGTGACCGTGCATCGCCACCCGCCTTCGGTCCGGCCGCAGTCCGGCTCGATCTTGGCCATCACGACCCTCCCTGACAGCTGGGGCACCAGTACGTCGTCCGCGGGACCTCCCCGGACAACGGCGCTGAGCGGATCACCGTCCCACACCGTGGACACGGCCGGCCCGCCCGTCGATAGACCTTCGTCGATGTCCGGCCCGGGGCCACACCGGCACTCTGCGTCAACAGCCGGCGCGCCGTCGCGATCAAACGGTCGAGGGTGGCGTCATCAAGGTCGCGGACCGGGGCCCACGGATCCACCCGCTCCGCGAACAGCGTCTCGTTCCGCCAGATGTTGCCGATGCCGGCAAGCGCCCGCTGGTCGAGCAACGCCGCGCTGATCGACATCTCGGCACGCTCGGGGGCCCGCAGTCGTCGATGCGCTTCGGCTGCATCGAACTCCGGATTCAGAAGGTCCGGACCGAGGCGCGACAACGACGGATGGAGGGGCTCCGTCCGAGTCTCGAACAGCTCAACGACCGGAGCGTCGAAGCAGACCGCGACCGTGCCATCGACCTCGAGGACCAGCCGCGCGCGGCCCGGCGGGCGGCGCCAGCGTTCGCCGGGTCGATAGCGATGCCACGAGCCATTCATCCGCAGATGGGTACGGATCTCGAGCCCACCATCGAACCGGATCAGCAGGTTCTTGCCTTGGGCCTCCACGGCATCGACGCGCTTGCCGACGATCCGCTGGACCTGTGGCACCGGTCCGGGCCCTTGCGCCCTCGCCGCAAGGATGTCGCGACCCACGAGGTACGGGCGCAGGCCCTGCGCGGTCCGGAAGAGCGTGTCGCCTTCAGGCACGGCTCGAGCCTAGCGCGCTTGACGCAGCGTCAGACCGCGGTATCCGGCGATGAAGCCTGCCTCCAGCAGTCGATCGCGCCAGGGCGAGTCCGCGACTGCGACGCTATCGACCTTGCGGATGACCATCTCGCGGAACCGGCCGGACCCGACGAGCGAGGTGAGGCCACGGAGCGCGGCCTCGGCGATGCTAGGATCGTCGGCCGCGGGCAGGGTCTGGAGCGTCGCGCCGCCACGTTCCAGGTACAGGGCGGCGACACCGTCGACGATGACGACGTACGCGCCTCCGGCCCGCTGGAACGGGCGGCGATCGTCATCACCTCGCCGCGGCCAGGAAAGCGCCGCGCCGTACGGGTTCGCAGGGTCAGCGGCCGCCAGCACGTAGACCGCCGGCGCTTGCGACCCTTCCTCGCCGTCACGGACGGCACGGAGCCGATCGAGCGCGCCGGCGAGTGCGAACTGGGCGGCACCAAGACCGTCGACGAAGTACCCCCGCCGGATCCGGCCGGCCTCCTCGAGAGCGCGAAGGACGGGATAGACCGCGGAGAATCCGCCATTCACGCCTTCGGCCGCGACGGCCTCTCGTGTGAGCACGCCATGCCGTTCGAGCAACGCGAGGGTCTGCGCGTGGAGTCGCTCGGTCGGCGCGGTGTCCTCGAGCGGCTCGACGAGCGACCAGCGGCCAGCAGCCTCAGGCGGGCCGAGCGCGGTGAGCCGTCCCGGCCGGCCGCGACGCGCGCCGGAACCGGAACCGGACGGGCGCTTCCAGCGGAGCGCCCGCAGCGGCGCGAACGTGTCGTTGGTGACCTCGCCGGCCCAGACGAGATCCCACAGCGCATCGAGCATCTCGCGGTCGGATCCGCCGCCCGCCGCGGCATGGATCGCCCGATAGAAGCTTGCGCCGCGCAAGCTGAGATGCGCGCGGATCGCGTCGTGGCGAGGGCCGGATGGGCGAGCCGTGGCGTCGTCGTTCGCATCGACCGGCGCCTGCGGGCGCACGATCTCGCGGCCGGGTCGATAGAGGGCGATCCGTCCGTCGTCGCGGCCAAGGGCCCCACGACCCACCCACGCGACCTCGCCCATCGCACCGAGCTCGTCGAGGAGCCGCGGCGTGTAGCCGGGAAGGCGTGACGGGAGGACGTCACGTTCCAGCACCGAGGCGGGGATCGGCACGCCAGCCAGCTGGTCGACGATCTCGGCCAACCGTTCCAGTGCGGCCGAGCCGCGGAAGGGGGTCAGCTCGGCGCCCGGACCTGAGACCGGCGCGATGCCATGCCAGGCCGGAAGGAACCGGCCGAGGGCAGCGGGGTCGACCGGCTCGACCTCGCGGCGGAGTCGCGCGAGCGATCGGCGACGAAGCAACCGCAGGACATCGGGGTCGCACCACTCACGTTCCGCGCCACCAGGCCGGAACTCGCCGCGGAGCAGGCTGCCGGCGGCGAACAGGCGCTCAAGTGCATCTTCGACGATGCCGAGCGGGAGACCCCACCGAGCGGCCGGCTCAGGCGTGAGGAATGGCCCATGGGTTCGCGCATACCTCGCCAGCAGCCCGTCCAGTGCCGCGGCCGCCGGGGCGAGGAACGCCTCGGGAATCCCGACCGGGGCCGTGACACCCACGCCGTCGCGATAGCGCGCGACGTCCTCGATCGCGATCCAACGCTCGTCTTTCGCGATCCGGACCTTCACGGCCCTGCGACCGGACTCAAGCTCCTTGAGCCATGGCGTTACCGCGTCCCGCCCACCGACGACCCGTGCCGCGACCTCATCGGTCGACAGGTCGCCGAGGCGGCGCAACAGGTCGTGGACCTGGTCGACGGTGATGGCCTGCCGCTCTTCGGCGAGGGCCTGCAGCGACAGCTCCAAGTCGGCGAGCGCCTCAGGATCGAGCAGCTCGCGAAGTTCCTCCTGACCGAGCAACTCCCGCAGCAGGTCGCGGTCCAACGTGAGCGCGCCGGCGCGTCGTTCTGCAAGTGGGGCATCGCCCTCGTACATGTAGGCGGCGACGTAATCGAAGAGGAGGCTGCTCGCGAACGGGCTGGCACGCGGCGTCTCGACGCCGTGGATCGCGATCTCGCGACTCGCGACCCCTCGGAGGACGTCGCGGAGCGCGTCGAGGTCGAAGACGTCGGATAGGCATTCCCGGTACGTCTCGACGAGGATCGGGAAGCTGCCGTAGCGACTGGCGACCGCGAGCAGGTCGGCGGCCCGCTGGCGCTGCTGCCAGAGCGGGGTGCGCGTCCCCGGGCGCTTGCGTGGAAGGAGCAGCGCCCGCGCGGCGTTCTCGCGGAAGCGGCTCGCGAACAGCGCAGAGTTGGCGACCTGGCCGACGACGAGGTCCTCGATGTCCTCGGCTGCCGGGAAGAGCAGATCCTCGACGCCATCGACGCTCCCCTCCCCCTCGGGCAATCGGATCGCGATGCCGTCGTCCGACCAGATCGTCTGGACGTCGAGGCCGAGGCGGTCGGCGAGGCGGGCTTCGATGGCGAGGGACCAGGGGGCGTG
>DATNFQ010000186.1:0-6360 GCA_035606295.1 Patescibacteria group bacterium | reverse complement strand
GCACTGGCAATGCTCGAGGCGACAGCTGATCGGTTAGCCGCACTACAGGATTCGCCGACACGGGCCCGTGTGCTCGCGACGATCGCTGGCTCGTACATGCTCCGGGGCGATCATCCAAAAGCGATCGAATCAGCTAAGAAGGCGATCGATGCCGCTCGGGCGACCGGCGGACTGATGTCCGACGGTCCCGCGCTCAATACCCTCGGAGTGAGCACGGCACTCAGCGGCCGGTGCTCGGAAGGCCTGCCGGTCCTTCGCCAGTCCTTCGAGCTGGCGAAGGCGTCCGACGACGTCGACGAGATGGGTCGCGGCTACGCCAACCTCGGCTCGGTCTTGCTGATGTGCGGTGCCGCCGAGGAAAGTCTGCGGGTCGCCCTCGATGGTGTGACCTGGGCGCGGACGGTCGGCGCATCCCGCGGATTCGGCCGCTTCATCGCGGCGAACGCGGTCGACGCAGCGGTGCAGCTGGGTCGCTGGGACGACGCGCAGGACATCGTCGACGAATACCTCGTCGGCGACCCCGAGGGCGTGAACCGTCTCAGCACCGCCGTCGTCATGGGCTTGCTCTACGCGCGACGAGGCCGGTTCGAGGAAGCCGAACGCGTTCTCGAGCAGGCTCGCGAATTGGTCGCCGGGTTGCACGAGGCCCAGTTCACGGGACCCATCTACGGGGGCATCGTCGAACTGGCCCTGTCGACCGGCCGGATCGATGACGCGGTCGAGGCCGCGAAGGATGGCGTGGGTCGTTTGAACCGGACGACGGACCGCTATTACCAGACCGAGCTGACGGTGATGGGCGCACGGGCCGAGGCGGATCGCGCGGAAGTGGCGCGCGCGGGCCGTGATGCGACGACAGCCGCCGCCGCAGCAGCGAGCGCGGCGGCATACGCGGCGGAGCTCCAAGGATGGGTCGCCGAGCTATCCGATCCCGACGCGTTCGGTGGCCAGCCCTCTGCGGACGCTGCCGTCGGTTCGGCCGAGGCGCGGCGAGCGCAGGGCAAAGCCGACGTGGACGCCTGGCGTGCATCTGTCGACGCAGCGGACCGCGCAGGGTATGCGTGGCGATGTGCCTACACGCGATACCGCCTGGCGGAGGCGCTGCTCGCGGCCCGCGCCCCGCGACGTGACGCCACCGCGGCACTCGCCGATGCGTTGGCGAGGGCGAACGCCTTGGGGGCTCTCCCGCTCGTCGGCTGGATCGAGGCGCTCGCTCGGCGTTCGCGCATCGAGATCGCAGGTGCCGACCGT
This sequence comes from Patescibacteria group bacterium, assembly GCA_035606295.1. Lineage (GTDB taxonomy): Bacteria > Chloroflexota > Limnocylindria > Limnocylindrales > CSP1-4 > SPCO01. The sequence goes on along the minus strand of DATNFQ010000186.1, from coordinate 5,112 downwards.
GAGAGAGCCATCGCCGAAGCGGCTACAGCGGAACCGACGGCTTCGGATGCTCATGGCCTCACGGCTCGGGAGCGTGAGGTGCTTGCCCTGCTCGTCGAAGGCCACACGAACAAGCGGATCGCGGAGCAGCTCTTCATCAGCGAGAGCACGGCCGGGGTCCACGTCGGGAACATCCTGGGCAAGCTCGGTGTCAGCTCGCGCACCGAGGCAGCGACGGTCGCCGCTCGTCTCGGTCTTGTCGAGTAGGGCTAGATCCCGACCTTCCGGCTGCGCCGCTCGAGCAGCGCGACGTCCCGCCAGCGCTCCGCTGCATCACGGCCCATCGCCCGCATGACTCCGACACGTTCGAAGCCGCAGCGCTCGTGGAGCGTGAGGCTGGCTTCGTTCTCGATCATCACGCCCGCGAGCAGCGTCCAGAACCCGGCTTTCTCCGAGGACTTCACAAGGGCCTCAAGGAGGGCTCGACCGACGCCGCGGCCGCGATGGTCCTCGGCGACATAGACGCTCTCCCAGGCCACGCCGCTGTACACGCGCCGGGCGGAATAGGCCGTCAGGGCGACCCAGCCAATGGCCGGACCGCCGGGTTCGAGGCGCGCCACCAGGCGGCAGTCGTGCCGGTGGGATCTGTCGAAATGGTCCCAATCCGGGGCCTCACGTTCGAGCGTCGCGTCGCCAGTCGCGATGCCGTCGGCGTAGATCCGGTGGACCGCCGGCCAGTCGGTCGGCTCCATCGGCTCGACGCGAAGAGCGGCGCGGCCGGGCACGTCCGCATCATCGCACCGGACCGTGCGTCAGGAGTCGGTCAGCCGGGCCGCGCGACCACCGGGTTACGCAGCGTTCCGAGGCGGTCCACGGCCAGCACGACCTCGTCGCCGGGAAGGAGATATCGGCCGAGCGTCTGCTCCCGGACCTCGAGCAGGCAGCCGGTCCCGACCGTCCCCGATCCCAGCAGTTCCCCGGGCCGTAACGCGACGTCTGCCGAGGCACGCGACGCGAGCGCCCCGAACCCGTGGACGATCTCCGACCAGCGACCCCGTGACGTCTCCACCCCGTTCACGGTCACGGTCATCTCGAGGTCGAAACCGTTGCCCTTTCGAGCGTCCTCGAGCTCGTCGGGCGTGACCAGCCACGGCCCGATCGAGGTCGCGAAGTCTTTGCCCTTGGCGGGGCCGAGGCGGACGGTCGTCTCGTCGCGCTGGAGATCGCGCGCCGACCAGTCGTTGAGGATCATGTAGCCGCCGATGGCGTCCTCGCCTCGCTCGGCGGTGAGGTCCCGCGCCGCCGTGTCGATCAGCGCTCCGATCTCGATCTCGAAGTCCAGCTCCTCGGAGCCGGCCGGCGCCCAGACGGCGTCGTCCGGTCCCCGCAGCTCGGAGACGTTCGAGAAGTAGAAGACGGCAAGCCGATACCACGCTTCCGGGATGTCCTGGCCTCGCCGCTTCCACATCATCCCGACGTGCTGCTCGAAGCCGTATCCGTCGCGGAACGAGGGCGGCGCGAGGACCGGCGGCCCGATCCGCAGCTCGCCAGCGTCGAGGATCGCGTCATCGTCGTCGTCCATACGCTCGAACCTGTCGAGCAACTCGCCGTACGCAGCGACCCGAAACCCCCGGCGGAGACCATCGTCGAGCGTCGTGACCGGTTGGCGGAATAGCGCTGAGTCGTGTTCGAGCGTCCGGTCGCGCGCGATGGCGCGTCGTCGAGCCGCCTCAAGGTCGAGCCAACCGCCCTCAGGCAGAGCCGCAACGAGGCGCCAGCGTGCGCCCGCCGGGGCGTTGCGCTCGCGAACATGGGCGAGCCGCATCAGAGCGGCTTCGAATCAGCGCGGCGTGTAGCGGAGCGGGACGGCTCCATCGAGCAATAGCCGCCCATCAGACTCGATGGTCCAGGCGTTCACGCCGCTCAGGGCCGCCAGGTAATCGGATTCGACCGCGCTTCCCGGCCGCTGGCAGCCCATCTCCGTGGTCGCGAGCGGACCCCAAGTGAGCGTCGAGCCATCCGTCGTGTACGACCCGCTGAACGTGTTGCACCCCGCGAATCCTGACACGCCGCCGTCCGCGGTGAACGCGATCGTCGGCTGCAGGTGCGCGAAGTCCGCGGTCGGACCCATCTCGGCGAGGTTCCACGCCCCGACGAGCCCCGTCGCGGCGCTCCCTGACGGCACCGCCGCAGCGCTCTTGGCCACGATCCGGGCGACACCGGCGAGGACCAGATCTCCCGCCTCGTCGATCTGCCAGGTCTGGGCATCGCTGAGCGCCGTGAAGAAGGCAGTCTCCTGGGCGCCGATCGACTGGTCAGCGCACATCATCATGGTGGACGCGAGATCGCCGATATCGATCGTTGCACCGTCCAGCTTGTACGGTCCGCCGTAGCTGTTGCAGCCGCCCGTCCCCTGGACCTGTCCGTCCGCCCCGAACGTCATGCTCGGCGGGGAATCGGCGACGGTGTCGTTACCGCCGATCGTGGAGACGACCCAGGTCGGCCCCACGAGCCCGATCGGCGCCGCCGACGCACTCGGCGCCTGCGAAACAGCAGGCGATGGGCTCGAGACTCCAGAGCTTGCGCAGGCCGAGACGGCCACCATCGCGAAGGCGACCAAGCCGACCGTCCGGCGTGAGATCCACATCGATGAGGGCTCCTGAGACGGCGATGAAGCCCGCGTCCTAACCGCCGGGCTTGATCACCATCAGCCAGACGAGCAGCAGGAGCCCGATGGTTCCCACGCTGAGCAGGATCTCCGGGCGCCGCGAGTCGAGCTGCCCCTTGAGATCGTCCCACGTCACGGTCGCCGCCCCGTCGGCCGCTGGCTCCTCGAGCGACTTGCGGAGCCGCATGTAGTAGGGCGAGGCGACGATCCACATCACGAGCAGGACGGCGATGAACACGACGATCGACGCGATGACCCAGGGGCGGCCGAAGAGATCGCCGGAGGCGGCGGCACCGAGCCCACCGATGATCAGGAGCAACAGACCGATGTACATCGGCGTGATCGAAAGCTGGCCCATCTTCAGGATCGCCTGCGCGGTCGGGACATCCGGCGCCGACCGGAGACGGAATGCCATGAATGCCGACGCCCCGTGGCTGATCGCGAATAGCACCAGACCTGCCAGGTGCGCGAAGACGAACCAGAGATAGAACTCCGCCATCGAACCCTCCCTCAGGTCCCTCGACCGAACCCGAGGATAGCGGGCCGACATCGCGACGCACAGGGATCCGGGAGATTTCCAACGCCGCGAGGGCACCATCTACCTAACACGGCGGAAGACGTCCCCGACGGACGTCACACGACGGTGCGGCGGTGGATCGCGATCTCGTCGAGGCGGCGCAGCGCGGCGACCAGGAGGCCTTCATGGACCTGGTCCATTCGCGTGGCGACCGGCTCTTCACGATCGCGCATCGGATCCTGCGGGACGTCGATCGAGCCGAAGATGCCCTCCAGGATGCGCTGGTGATCGCCTGGCGTGACCTTCCGGGGCTTCGCGATCCGGGTCGATTCGACGCCTGGATCCACCGCCTGCTGACCAACGTCTGCATCGCCCAGGCCACGCGTGAACGTCGTCGGACGGCGAACCTTCGGGTCCTGCCCTTGGACGGGCCGGTCTCGCCCGACGCGTTCCTCGACGTTGCTGACCGCGACCAGCTCGAGCGCGGATTCCGACGTCTCACGCCGGATGAACGCGCGATCCTCGTCTTGCATCACTACGTGGGCTACGCCCCTGCCGAGATCGCCGACCTGCTCGGCAGACCGGCAGGGACGATCCGCTCGCGACTTCACCACGCTCATCGCGCCATGCGCGCCGCGCTCGAAGCCGAGGCGCGCGTCTCGACCGTCGGAGGTACGTCGGCATGAACGACAGCACCGACATCGAACGCGCGCTTTCGTCCTGGTTCGAGGACGGCCCGACGACGATGCCGGATCGGGTGTCGACCGTGATCGCCGACCGCATCGGACGAACGAGACAGCAGCGTACGTGGCGCCTCCGAGGGAGACCCATCGATATGAACGCGACCTTCAAGATCGGCGCGGCCATCGCGGCCGTCGTCGTGATCGCGATCGTCGGCTACAACCTGCTTCCGCAGCGAGCCAGCGTCGCCGGTCCCAGGCCATCGCCCACGGTCAGCCCGACGCCGACCACGTCTCCGAGCGAGATGCCAAACGGCACGCTTGCGCCAGACGCTTACATGACGCGACCATTCACGAACCCGTACGACCTCGCGCTGACGTTCGACGTCCCCTCTGGATGGACAGGCTTTCCGACGGACGCGCTCATCGGTGCCGGCGGAACGGTTCCGCCCAAGGGCATCGGGATCGCATTCCTGCAGGCTGACGGCGTGCATTCCGATCCATGCCACTGGGACCACCTCGGCAACCAGCGGGAAGACCAGCCGGGCGACGTCGCCGTCGGGCCATCAGTCGATGACCTCGTCAACGCCCTCTCGGCGAATACCAGTTACACGGCATCGACCCCCACCGATACGACGCTCGATGGCTACCACGGTCGTCGCCTGACGCTCGAGTTGCCGAACGACCTCGACCTTACGAAGTGCGATGGCGGCATCGCCAGGCTGTGGGGCACACCCATGGGCGAATACGGGATCTACGTGCAGGGCCCCGGCAATCGCTGGGACACACGCGTGCTTGACGTCGACGGCACCCGCGTGATCATCGCCGTCATCGACTATGCCGGGACGCCGGCCGTGGACCACGCGTCCGCCGAGGCGATCGTCGACTCGATCACGTTCAGCCGCTGATGCTCCCTGATTTGAACGTATGTGGGTGACGCCCTTCCCATAGGTGTGTGACGGCTCCGGTCGACATGACCGGAGCCGTTGACGTAGACGCGCAGCGCCGGCACCGCACGTCGAACCCATCCCAAGGAGGGCCCCGACGTGGAACGAACCAGCAAACGGATAGCGCTCGTGATCACGGGCATCGCCCTGTCCGCCGCCTCGTGCGGCGGATCGACGCCCTCAGTCACTGCGCCCGCGGCTACCGCCGCGTCCCTGCCGAGGGCATCTACGATCGCTACGCCTTCGGTGGCCACGGCTTCACGATCTGTGGCGTCGGCCTCCCCGTCGGCGGCCGCGGTGACGAGGTTGAACTGGACATTC
>DATNFQ010000185.1:0-6890 GCA_035606295.1 Patescibacteria group bacterium | reverse complement strand
CGCTCGAGCTTTGGATCCTCGTTGGGCCCGATGGCCGGGTAGACGACGTCGGTCAGGCGCTTCGAGATGAGCTTCGAGAACCCGACCACCGAGGTGAGCGGTGTGCGCAGCTCGTGGCTGACGTTCGACAGGAACCGGCTTTTCGCCTCCGTTGCTGCCTCGGCTGCCTGGCGGGCTTCGACGAGGTCGCCCGTGCGCTCGAGGACGCGCTGCTCGAGAACGCCCTTCTGCTCCTCGAGCTCGGCGTAGAGGCGGGCGTTCTCCAGACCGCCCGCGAGCAGGCTCCCGACCGTGTACAGCAGCGGGCCATCGCCGGGCATGACGTCACGACCGGTCAGACGATTGTCGACGGCGAGGACCCCGACCGTGCGTCCCTTCGTGACCAGCGGCGTGCCAAGGAACGAGCTGACCTCGAGGAGCCGGGCGAACTCCCGGTTGGCCTCGTCCGTGTCCTGATCGACGTCGCGGAAGAGGAGCGGTCCATCGGACCGGGCGATGCGGCTCAGCAACCCATCCTCGAGATCGACGGGGAGTTCCAGTTCGGCGATCCGTGCCGCCATCTCCGAGCTGCCACCGATCGACCGGCCGTCCGTCAGCACGTTCCGTGCCGGGTCCACGAGCATGATCAGCGCTCGGTCGAACCGCAGATGGCGCGTGACCGCCTGCAGTGCCCGCTCGATGAGCTCGTCGCGATCGAGCGTCGAGCTCACGACGAGCCCGAGCTCGTTGAGCGTGATGAGCTCGGCGAGCCGTTGCTCAGCGAGCGCCTCGGGGGTGAGCGTCATCGGCTGCGGAGCGACGCCTCGTGGGCAGCTGCCTGGGCGAGGGTCGGCGCGGCGAGCGCCGCTATGGCCGTTAGCGCCTTCAGGTCAGAGGCCTTGTATTCGACCGGGCTCGACGATGCCGTGCCGATGACCCCGATGCGTTCCCCGCGGACACGCAGCGGTGCGGCGACGAGCGAGGCGATACCCCGCTCCGCCTCGGACGTCCGCGGATCCGCCGCCACATCGTTCACGATCTCGGGGTCGCCAGCCATGATCGATCCGAGCAGGCCGCCGGAAAGCCGCTCGCCCTCCTCGCCGTCGAGCAGCACGACGAACCCTTCTCCTCCTGACGGCAACCGTCCGGCCTCCTCCGCGGCGACCGATGCGACGGCATCGACCTCCAGCGTCGCCCCGAGCGATTCGGCGAGCTCGTAGATGAGGCTCAGCTCCCGGTAGCGATCGAGCGCCTCGGCGGCGAGGGCGCGCTTGTCGACTTCGCGCGAGGCGGCGTACGACAGGACGGCGGCGATCGAGGCCGCCGGACGCGGGCCCTCGACCCAACCGACCGTCTGCCCCTCGACGACGACCGGGTGCCGCTCGACGGGGGCGTCGGTACCCGGGTCTCGGCCCTGCCGGTCGAGGATGACCTCACCATCGACGTCAGTGATGGTCACCCGCGCGTCGGTCCCGGCGAGGAGTACGGACAGCATCGGGGCGACGTGGCGGTGCCGGACGATGAGCCGGCGGAGCTCGGCGGGACCCATCAGAGGCCGAGAGCTGTCCGCGCGCGTGCCAGCAGGTCGTCGGGATCGAAGGGCTTGGTCAGGTACTCGTTCGCTCCGGCGGCAAAGCCCTCCTCGCGGTCGACAGCCTGGCCCCGCGCCGTGAGCATGATCACGGTCGTACCCACAAGGGCCGGGTCGGCCTTGATCGTCCGGGCGACCTCGAAGCCATCGATCTTCGGCATCGACACGTCGAGGAAGACGAGATCCGGTGGCTGATTAGCGACCACGTCGAGCGCCTGTTCGCCGTCGGCGGCGGTCAGGAGTTCGACGCCCTCGTCCTCGAGCTCCTCCAGCGTCTGCTCGATGAGCAACCGGATGTGCTGCTCATCGTCGACGATGAGGACGGTCGGCATCGAGACCTCCGGACGTACGGGAACGGGCCAAGGATACGGCACCGATTCCGGCAAGATTGGCGCGTGATGGATGTCCGGCCGGGCCGGTCGCTTGGCCTGTTGTCGGCCGCCCACGCGGTCAACCACGCCTTCGCCGTCCTGCTGCCGCTGATCTTCCTCGCGATCATCGACGAGTTCGGTGTGACGGTGCAATCCGTCGCGTTCCTCGCGGCGTTCGGGTCGCTGGCGTCGGGGCTCGTGCAGCTGAGCTACGCCGAGCTCACGAGGCACGTATCGCGGAAGCGGCTGCTCACGGCCGGTGGTCTCCTGTTCGGCGGCGGGTTCGCCGCGATGTCACTGGCGACGAGCTTCATCACGTTCGCGATCCCGAACGTCGCGGCGCGGATCGGTGGGTCGCCACAGCATCCGGTCGGCAACGGGCTCCTCGCCGAGCAATACACCCCGGAACGACGCGGGTTCGCGATCAGCGCCCATATCGCCGGCGGGAACATGGGCACGGTCCTCATCGCCATCATCGGGACGCCGCTCATCGCGTTGATCGGCTGGCGCGGCGTGTCGGTGGTCTTCGGCGTGGCGGCTGCCGTGATCGCCTTGCTGATCCTGGCGCTCGTGCGGGAGAGCGGCACCGACCGGGCAGCTGCCCGGGCCGGTGGAAGCAGCGTCGATGGTTTGAAACGCGTCCTTGCCGACCGCGACATGCGCTGGGTCTTCCTGACCTCGGTGCTGGGCGGTGGCGGGCGCGGGCTGGGCGTCGTGAACCTGTTCGCGTTGATCTACCTGACGCGGGTGCTCGGCCTCGACGAGGGCACGTCTGGCGCGATGTACGGCGCGCTCATCATCTTCAGCGTGCCGATGCCGCTCCTCGCCGGCTGGCTGTCCGACCGGTTCGGTCGCAAGCCGCTGATCATCGCCGCCTATCTCGGCGGCGCGATCGGCTTCGGGATCTTCATCTTCGCCGGGTCATCGCTCATCTGGTTGTGGGCGGGCATCGTGGTGATGGGGCTGTTCTCGTTCGCCGAGTCGCCCCAGCTGCAGGCGCTCCTCGCCGACATGTCGCCACCCGAGAACCGCGATGCGGCGTACGCCCTGTACTTCACGCTGGCATTCGGTGTCGGCTCCCTCTGGACGGCGGTCTACGGCACGGTCATCGAGCAGCTCGGTGAGGACGTGGGTGTACCGGTCGTCTTCGGGCTGATGGCCGTGTCGTTCCTGCTTGCCGCGCTCGCCACACTGCCGATCCGGACCGAACGCCCCGAGCGTCCCATGCCCGACGAACGCGTGGAGGGTCTCGAGGCCTAGGGCATACTCCCCGCCGTGGACGCCACGATCCTGCTTGTCGAGGACGACCCATCGATCCGGGAGGTCACCGCGATCGGCCTGCGGAATGCCGGGTTCACGGTCGAGGCCGCGGACGATGGCCGGGCCGGGCTCGATCGGTTCGGGGCCGGTGGCATCGATCTCGTGCTCCTCGACGTGATGCTGCCGCGGATGGACGGCCTCGAGGTGGCACGAGAGATCCGGCGTACCTCCACGGTGCCGATCGTGATGCTCACGGCGCGCGCCGACACCATCGATGTCGTGGTGGGTCTCGAGGCGGGGGCCGACGACTACGTCCGCAAGCCGTTCGAGGTGCCCGAACTCGTGGCCAGGGTCCGCGCTGCGCTGCGACGCGGGAGCGGCGGACCCGGTGAGGCGGCCGTGGATAGCACGCCGCTGCGGCTCGGTCCGCTGCAGATCGATCTCCAGGGTCGGAGCGTCAAGCGGGACGGCAGCGACGAGGAGATCCAGCTCACGCGAACGGAGTTCGACCTGCTCGTCGACCTCGCCCGCCACCCAGGACAGGTCCTCGGCCGCGATGTCCTCCTCGACCGGATCTGGGGGTATGACTATCTCGGCGACTCGCGCCTCGTCGACGTCGCGATCGGACGGCTCCGTGCCAAGATCGAGACCGATCCGAGCGCGCCCGAGCTGATCCTCACGGTCCGCGGGGCGGGCTACAAGGCCGCACGCTGAGGAGGGCGCGAATGCGCTGGCCGCGGGGGGTCCGAGCGCGACTGGCCGGGGCGCTGGTCCTGCTCGTGGCCGCGACCTCGATCGTGCTCGGGGTCGGCGCGACCGCGTTCGTCGACGCGCGCCTCCACCAGCAGGCGCTTTCCGACGCCGCTGCCCAGGCGACATTCGACCTCACCGTCACCGTCCCGGGTCGCCAGCTCCCCGACGAGCCCACGATCGACGACGTGATCAGGAGCGGCCTGACGGATACGTTCCGCCGCCGGAACGTGGAGTCGCTGATCGATCTCGGGGCGGGTGAGACCGTCAAGTCGAGCGACGCGCTCTCGGATCTCCTGCAGCGATTGCCGCCCGACGTCCCGGCGCGGGTCGGGCGTGGTGAGCTCGCGTACGCCTGGCTCGACGTCGGTGGTGCCCCATCGCTGGTCGTGGGCGGTCTCGCGCCAAGCGGTGACATCGCGGTCTACTTCGTGCGGGACGTCGCCGAGATCTCGCAGGCCGTCGGGCAGCTGCGCATCGTGATGCTCGCCGGCGCGGCCGTGCTCATCTTGGTGGCCCTGATCACCGCCCGAACACTCGCGCGCGGCATCCTCGCCCCGATCGAGGAGGCGGGCCGGACCGCAGAGCGCATCGAGCGCGGCGACCTGCTTGCGCGAGTGCCCGTCACGTCACATGACGAGTTCGGGACGTGGGCCGACCGGTTCAACCGGATGACCGACACGCTCGCCGAGTCGATCCGGCGGCTGGAGGTCGCCCAGCATCAGAACCGCCGGTTCGTGGCGGACGTCTCACACGAGCTACGCACGCCCGTGACGGCGCTCGTCGCCGAGGCCTCGATCCTGCGCGAGCACCTCGATGCGATGCCGGAAGACACCCGTCGGACCGCGGAGTTGGTCGTCAACGACACGGGTCGCCTGCGCGATCTCGTCGAGGAGCTGATGGAGCTCTCCAGGTTCGACGCCAACGCCGAGGAGGTGACCGTCGAGAAGGTCGACCTCGGGAAGCTGATCGAGACCGTGCGGGCGGCTCGCTCGCCGAAGGCGACATTCCAGGCGCCGGCCAAGCCGGTCGTGATCGACGCCGATCCACGCCGGCTCGAACGGATCATCGCCAACTTCCTCGACAACGCGCACGAGCACGCCGACGACAAGGACGTCCAGATCGAAGTGGATCCGAGCCCGGAGGATGAGATCGTGATCGCGGTGACGGATCGTGGACCAGGCGTCCCGGAGGACCGTCTCGAGATGATCTTCGACCGGTTCACGAAGGTCGACCCGTCGCGATCGGGCGGCAGCTCCGGGCTCGGGCTGGCCATCGCCGCCGAGCACGCAGCGTTGATGGGCGGCTATCTGCAGGCGATGAACCGCGATGGCGGGGGCCTCCGACTCGAGCTGATCCTGCCGAAGGACGTTGCCCGATCGTTACCTTCGGGCGATGCCGCTGCGACATAGCCGGACGACGATCCGGACCTGATCACCGCATCCGGAGCCCATCCGTCATGACCGGCCACCGTCGCCGCGCTCTCATCCCGGCCCTTGCCGGACTCCTCGTCCTCATCGCCGCCTGCACGACCTCGGGTGGCCTGGGTCCCGTGCCGACCGTCCCGCCGACGACGGCACCGTCGATCGAACCGGGCCCGTCCGACGAGACGCCGTCGATCCCGCCCTCACCGTCGGCGTCGCCGTCCGGGTCGCCTTCGTCGTCGCCGTCGACGCCGGCGAGTGGCGAGCCCTCGGCGTCGCCGTCGACGCCGGCTGAGACGATGCTCGTCCGTGCGTACTACGTCCTCGATGGCGCGCAGGGCGTCGAGGGGCTCGTCCCGACCCTTCGGGTGGTGCCGAAGTCGACCGGCGTCGCGCGGTCGGCGATGCAAGCTCTGCTCGACCCCGGCGCCGTCCTCGCCAAGTACAGCCAGCTATCGACCGGCATCCCATCCGGGACGAAGCTGCTCGGGATCGCGATCAAGAATGGGGTCGCGACGGTCGACTTCTCGAGCGAGTTCGAGTCCGGAGGCGGGAGCACGTCGGCCGCCTATCGACTCGGTCAGGTCACCTACACGCTGACCCAGTTCCCGACCGTGCGCTCGGTGCTGTTCCAGGTCGAGGGCACCACGGTCACGACGTTCGGGTCCGAAGGGATCGTCCTCGACGGCCCGCAGACCCGGAAGGATTTCGAGGCCCAGCTGCCGTCGATCTTCGTCGACCGACCGGCATTCGGTGCGGCGGCCGGCAACCCGGCACGGATCACCGGGAATGCCAACGTCTTCGAGGCCACCTTCCGGGTGGCGCTCCTCGATGGCTCGGGCAAGAGCCTTGTAGACCAGCAGGCGATGGCCACGTGCGGTTCCGGGTGCCGTGGCACGTTCGATGTCACGCTGCAGTACGACGTCCCGAAGGCGCAGTACGGGACCCTCCGGGTCTACTTCGGCTCCGCGCAGGATGGCAGCCCGCAGGACATCCGCGACTACCCGGTCTGGCTGACCCCGAACTAGATCTTGCTCCTGGGGTAGGCCCGGCGTGCCGGCTCTGGCCGGTCCGCCGGGCCTTTTGCTATCATCCGCAGGCTCTGTACAACGAGCACCTCGGTCGGGGCGTGGCGCAGCCTGGTAGCGCGCATCGTTCGGGACGATGAAGTCGGAGGTTCAAATCCTCTCGCCCCGACCAAACTCACCTATCTCGTGTTCGAGTTCGATCCGGTGAGGCAGAACGGCGTCCAACCCTAGGTCGAGCGCGTCTGCGGTGAGCTCGAACTCGAGCCGCTGATATCCGAGGACATCCAGCCGGGCGAACAACGCTTGGACGAGGGCCTGGCGGCCCGTCGAACTCGATTCTGCCCAGAGGCGCGGCAGCGATCGGGCATATTCGACGATCTCGGCCGCAGACAAGGGTTGAGACCCCGTTGGCTCTCTAGCGACGTGCTCCTCCTCATCGAGGCGGCTCGTCGTCACTTGCCATTTGGCAAGGTTGCGCGTCTCGGTG
>DATNFQ010000184.1:0-19238 GCA_035606295.1 Patescibacteria group bacterium | reverse complement strand
GTCGATGCGGCCGTGGGCGGCCACCACGGCGTCGGCAAGGTCGCGGACGCTGGCATCGGAGGTGACGTCGACCGCGTGTGTCGTGAGTCGGTCCACCCGGCCGGCGCCGAGCTCCTCGGCGACGCGTTCCAGAGCCGTGTCCGAGCGGTCGGCGATGGCGACGCGGGCGCCGTCGCCGAGGAACCGTCGCGCGGTCGCCCGGCCGATCGCCCCGGCGCCACCGGTGATGAGCGCGACACGATCGTCGAGACGGCCCATGCCGCGATCCTAGGGAGCGCGCCCCGGCACGGCGTCAGTGGTCGGCCACGAAGCGGGGCGGGTCGGATCGTGGGCATGCCACGAACCGGGAGTGGTGATGGCGCGCGCAAGACGCCCGTTAGGACCGCCGCTCAGCGGACCGAGGCGACGGTCTCGGCCGACACGAGCTCAAGCGCCTTAGCGAGCTGGGTGTCCTGCATCTTCCCGACGGCGGCCCCGGTCAGGCGACCGACGTCCTCAGGCGAGATCGGCTGGACGCCGCTCGGCAGGATGACCGAGACGTTCGGAGCGATGCCCTCGTGCCAGATCCGACGGCCCTTCGGCGTGAGCCACTCGACCGTCCCGACACGCAGTGCCGACCCATCGGACAGGTCGAACTCGCCCAGGACCGTGCCCGTCCCGAACGTCGTCTCGCCGACGACCTTGGCCCGACCGGCGTCCTGCAGCGCACCGGACACGATCTCAGCGGCACTGGCGGTGTTCCCGTCGACCAGCACCACCAGGGGTAGATCGGTGGCCACGCCGCCTGGCGAGACCGGGTGGTCGGTCGTCTCGCCTTGCGCGTTGCGCTCGATGTACACGAGGCCCGACGACAGGAACTGGCTTGCGACCCCGACGGCCTCGTTCACGTACCCGCCCGGGTTGCCGCGAAGGTCGAGGACGATGCGTTCCGCTCCGGCTGCCCGGGCGTCCTTCAGCGACTTGACCATCGCGTCAGCCGCGCCATTCGAGAACTGCTCGAGCTGGATGAGCGCGGTCTTCGTGCCAGGCACCATCGTCCACGACACGGCCTGGACTGGGACGTCCGCGCGGGCGATCGACAGCGTCCGCTCCTGGCCGTCGGTCCCGCGGACCGTGATCTTGACCGTGCTGCCGGCTTCGCCACGGACCCACCCCGCGACGTCGTCGATCGATGCGCCCTCGGTCCGCTTACCGTCGACCGCGACGATGACGTCTTCCGGGACGAGCCCCGCCTTCTCGGCCGGGCTCCCATCGAAGACGCCGATGATCCGCGGCTGGCCGGCATCGTCGGGCTCGATGCGCACGCCGATCCCGACATATGACCCGGACAACGAGTCGTTCCGCTGCTGGCGTTCCTCAGGCGTCATGAAGTCGGTGTGGCCGGTGTCGCCGACGGCGTTCGTCATGCCCTCGATCGCGCCGTAGATCAGCGCCTTGTCGTCGAGCTGGTCGCGGCCGACGTATTGCTGATGCAGGGTGTCCCACGCCTCCTTGATCAGCCCGAACGTCGTCGGACCGGCGGGACTGGCAGGGTTCGAGGCCGAGCCGCCCAGCGCGCCATCAGGTGCGACGAGCCGACCGACCCCGATCCCGGCCGTGAACGTCACCACCAACGCAAGCGCGACGACCGCTCCGATGATCGCCATCCGGAAGCCACGACCCCCCGCCGGAGACACGGAAGCCTGGGAGGACCCGAGCGTGACCGAGGTCACGCCGGGTGGCTCCGTGTCGGTGGTCGGTGGGGTCGGGATCTGGTCGGTGTCCATCGGTGGCATCGGGCTCGTGCGGCGGGAACGCTCGCCCACACGGAAGCCGTGCGGACAGCGCCGGACGTTCGTCCGGCACGCCCAAGGATGCCGCAAGTCGGTTCAGGGCAGGGAAGGTGAGCGGTGAAGGTTCGACCACGATGGGATAGACTCGCCAATCCCTAGTGCATCACTCGGAGATGACGCTCGTCGTGACCGACGCCCCTTCCACGACCATCGGCCTGGGTCCATTGCGACCCGCGCCAACGGGCATGCCCGACCCGGCGATCACGCCGCCGACGGTCGGCGAGGCACGTGATCCGTTCACGACCGTCCGCGTCGTCGATCTCATCTCCCGGGTCGAGCGGGGCCGGGCGATCCGACTCGCCGACATCGCGGATCGACTGAACGCGTCGTACCTCGACTGGCTCTTTCCCGTGTCCGTCGTCGGTGACGTCGCACTCCAGCTCCAGGCCAATTGGATGGCGGACTACCGGAACAGCTCGGGCATCCAGGTGGATGACGGACCGGTCGGGCCGACCTTGACGATCGAGGACTCCAGTCGGGTCGATCCGTGGATCGTGCGCCAGGCGCTGCGCGCGGCGGCGGAGTGTACCGAGCGGCTCGCCGAGTTCAGTCGCCGGGACCGACCGACGTCCGCGGACTGAACCCGACCGCCGCGACCCGAGACCAACCGTTCTTCGCAGTCACCTCGTTCGCGAGGGGAGGTCTTCTTTCTCATGACTGATCAAGGCATCGCGTCCGGCGCGCTCGTCGACGCCAGCTGGGCACAGCAGCATCTCGACGATCCGGGTGTGCGCTTCGTCGAGGTCGACGTCGACACGACGAGCTATGAGCAGAGCCATCTGCCGGGAGCCGTCGCCTGGAACTGGACGAGCCAGCTGTCCGATGGCGTCCGCCGCGACATCGCGACGCGCGAGGACTTCAGCGCGCTGCTGTCCGAGTCGGGTATCGACCCGGACACCACGATCGTGCTCTACGGCGATAACAACAACTGGTTCGCCGCATGGGCGTACTGGCAGCTCAAGCTGTACGGCGTTGTCGACGTGCGGATCCTCGATGGTGGGCGGAAGTACTGGCTCGACCAGGGGCTACCGCTGACGACCGACGTGCCGTCGTACGACGCCACCGGCTACGAGCTCCCCGAGCCCGACTTCGCCCTGCGGGCATATCGCGACGACATCCTGCCCCGCCTCGGTGATCCGGAACTGGCATTGGTCGACGTCCGCTCGCCGGCCGAGTTCAACGGCGAGATCATCGCCCCGCCCAACCTGCCCGAGACGGCACAGCGCGCCGGGCATATCCCGGGTGCAGCGTCGATCCCATGGGCCCAGACCGTCCGCGAGGATGGCACCTTCAAGTCGAGCGACGAGCTGGCACAGCTCTACGAGAGCAAGGGCGTGACGCCTGACAAGGATGTCATCGCCTACTGCCGGATCGGCGAGCGCTCATCGCACAGCTGGTTCGTGCTCCACGAGCTGCTCGGCTATCAGCGAGTGCGCAATTACGACGGTTCCTGGACCGAGTACGGCAGCCTCATCGGCGTGCCGATCGAGAAGCCGGTCGCGGTGGGGGTCGGCGACTGACGCTCGCCGCATCCATGCACGAAGGACGGGCGCCGGACGGCGCCCGTTCTGCGATTCCAGCTCGCCTCGCGTCACACCGACGCGACCCTGTCCCGTCCCCGGGATAGCGACCGTCCAGCCACGTCGCTCGCTCCGAGGAACGGCCGATGAAGGTCAAGTTCATCCTGCCTGCCCTGCTCGAAGCGACGGATCCCGGGTTCCGTCCGATCAAGTACGCGCTCTTTCCGCCGCTCGGGCTCGCGTCACTTGCGGGGTATCTGCGCCCCGACGACGAGGCGTCCCTCGAGGACGAGCACGTCATGCCGCTCGATCTCGACGACACGCCCGACGTGGTCGTGATGTCGGTGTACATCACGTCCGCCAAGCGTGCCTACCAGCTGGCCGAGCACTACCGTGCCCGGGGCAGCCATGTCGCGCTCGGGGGGCTTCACGTGAGCTCGCTCCCCGATGAGGCCGCGCGTCACGCCGACACGATCTTCGTCGGGCCTGGCGAGGACACCTGGCCGGCGTTCCTCGAGGACTTCCGACGCGGCTCACCCGCGAGTCGGTATGTCTCGCAGCGCCGCAGTCTCGTCGGCGCGCCTCCCATCCGGCGTGACCTCATCGATCGGCGCCGCTACCTCTGCCCGAACTCGATCGTCGTCTCGCGCGGCTGCCCACATCACTGCGACTTCTGCTACAAGGACGCGTTCTATCGCGGCGGGATCTCGTTCTACACGCAGGCCGTGGACCAGGCCCTCGCCGAGATCGAGCGGATGCCGGGCAAGCACGTCTACTTCCTCGACGACCATCTCCTCGGCAACCCGCGCTTCGCTCGGGCCCTCTTCGACGGGATGCGTGGGATGGGTCGCGTCTTCCAGGGCGCCAGCACGGTCGACGCGATCCTGCGCTCGGACCTGATCGAGCATGCCGCGGCTGCCGGCATGCGCAGCGTGTTCGTCGGTCTCGAGACGATCAACGAGGAGAACCTGCGCCTGCATGCGAAGCGCCAGAACCTCGCCCGTGATTACGACGAGGTCGTCCGCCGTGTCCACGACCTCGGGATCATGATCAACGCGAGCTTCGTGTTCGGCCTCGACGATGACGGACCCGACGTGTTCGATCGGACGGTCGAGTGGGCCGTGTCGCGCAGCATCGAGACGGCGACGTTCCACATCATGACCCCGTACCCCGGCACGGCCCTGCACGACCGCGTCTCGGCCGAGGGCCGCATCACCGACCTCGACTGGGATCACTACGACACGCGGCATGTCGTGTACCGACCGCTCGGGATGGCGCCCGACACCCTGCTCGAGGGTTATCACCGCGCGTATCGGGAGTTCTACGCGTGGGGCTCGATCTTCCGAGGCGCATTCGGCCAGGCGACCGCCCACCGAACGATGCGCCACCTCGCCTACGCCGGAGGCTGGAAGCGCCTCGAACCGCTGTGGGACGCGATCATCCGCTCGCGCCGCGTCAGCGCGATGCTGCCGCTGCTCGAAGCCACGCTCGATGC
The DNA here is from genome assembly GCA_035606295.1 of Patescibacteria group bacterium. GTDB lineage: Bacteria > Chloroflexota > Limnocylindria > Limnocylindrales > CSP1-4 > SPCO01. The sequence goes on along the minus strand of DATNFQ010000184.1, from coordinate 14,391 downwards.
GTTCGGGCGGGCCCGGCGCGGGGAGGGCGAGCGCGACGGCGCACGCTCAGAGCATGCCCGGGCTGGGGAAGATGGCACTCGGATCGAGCAGATCGCGGTCCGTGGCACAGAACGTGTCGGTTCCGCCGATCCGGACGCCGGCGTCGAGCAGCCGCGGAACGGCGGGATGGGGCCCTGGGACAGCAGCACCGATACGGCTCCCGGAGCCGGCGGCGCGCAGGATCGCGAAAGCGACCCGGACGGGGTCGGCGTCGGGGGCGATCGACGCGTGGTTCAGCCAGCGACCTGGCTCGGCGATCTCGCGGCACGCCCAGCCCAGCGCGGCGTCGTGACCATCGAGCGTGACGACGAACCCGGCGGCATCCGGGAGGGAGGCGTAATGCGCGAAGTCGGCCGTGCGGTCGATGTCCGTCCAGGCCCGCGATAGGCGAGCGGTCTCGGCGACATCGGCCGGTCGCTTCTCCTCGCTCGTGTCCGGCGGTGGAAGTAGCGGGACGTCCGCCTCGAGGTAGAGCAGCGGCCACCACGGGCGCATCCCGCTCCTGATGTACGCGGCGAGTGCGCGTCGGTCGCTCGACGAGAACGTCATGCGCTCGGTCGCGCCCTCCATCGCCGCGTCGAGCATCTGACGCCCGAGTCCGCGCGACTGCCGCCCGGGATCGACGTACAGATCCGTCAGGAACCGGCGATCAGGCCGGCCGAACTCGATCGTGCCGGCGACACCGGCGACGCTCCCATCGAGCTCGCCCACGACGAGCCGCAGCCCCGGGCGGGATAGAAGGTGCTCCACGTACGGTGCGCGCTCGACGCCGGGCCAGGTCACCGGCTCGTCGTTCGCCTCGAGGATCGCGGTGATGGCGGCCAGGTCTGCACGTGTCGCCAGTCGGACATTCATCGCCCGGCGGCTCGCATCACCTCCACCAGCCGCTCATGCGGGATCGCGTGAGCGGTGATGCTGTCGCGGCCGACGACGGTCGTTGCGGCGACGAGCGCGTTGACGATCGCCTCCTCGGTGGCTTCGATGACCGCGTCGAACAGCTCGTCGACCACGATGTCGCCGACGACGCGGACGTCGTACGTCGACAGGCCGATGGGGTCGAAGTCGTCGCCCGTACCCGCCGGCAGCTCATTGCCGGTCGAGAAGGCGATGAAGAGGTCGCCGCTCGTATGGCCACCGGTCCCGCCGACCCGCGCGATCCCCAGGCCGGCTCGCTGGGCAAGGCGCTCGCACTGGTGCGGAAGCAGCGGGGCGTCGGTCGCCACGACGACGATGATCGAGCCTGAACCGGCCGGAGGCGTCCGCCGGCCCTCCTCCTCATCCCACGGACTCGGCACCTCGCTGACGGGGATCGCTTCGCCGACGCGGACGCCGTCGACCCGAAGCCACGACCGTTTTCCGTAGTTGGCCTGGACGAGCACACCGACCGCGTAGCCGCCCGCAGCCTCTCGAAGCACGCGCGACGCCGTCCCGATGCCGCCCTTGAACTCGTGGCAGACCATGCCCGTCCCGCCACCGACCACGCCCTCATCGACGGGCCCGCCGTGAGCGTCGGCGAGCGCCGCTTGGAGATGCGCGCCGGTGACGTGGAAGCCGTTGATGTCGTTCAGGAGTCCGTCGTAGGTCTCGCCGACGACCGGCAGCGACCAGCGCGCGTCGCTCCCGTCGACCGATGCGGCGACGAGCGCATCGCGGACGACGCCGACGCTGTGCGTGTTGGTGATCGCGATCGGGGTCGTGAGGAGGCCCGACTCGCGGACCCACTCCAGTCCCGTCAATTCACCGTTGCCGTTCAGCCGATGGCACCCGGCGAAGACCGGACCGCCGCGCGCCGCCCCGCGCGGGCAGACGACGGTGACCCCGGTCCGGATCGGACCCTTGCCGACCACGAGCGCCCCGGCGCCGCTGATGAGCGTCGTGTGTCCCACCGTGACGCCGGCTACGTCGGTGATCGCGTTGAGCGGACCGGGCGTGCCCATGCCGATCCGGATGCTGAGATCTCGTGCTCGCATCGCGAGAGGGTAGCGGCCCCGCGCGGCTGGCGGGAGCCCGCTCGGCCGTATCATCGCGAGCGTGATCCCGACACGCCCGACCGAGCCTGCTTCACCGTCCCCGTCGGTCCGCGCGCGCCGCTTGCCGCCGCGGCTCGCTGCGGAGCGCGCGATCGACGTCGCAGAGGCGTTCCGGGACCTGCCGGGTCTCGCGCTGCTCGAGAGCGCGCGCCCGGGACGCAACGCGCGCTGGACCTATCTGACCGCCGACCCTGTCGCGGTCCTCGAGGCGCCCGCGGCGGGAGCCGAGCCGTTCGCGGTCGCGCGGCGGCTCGTCGCGCGGCTCGACCCGTCGCCACCGCACGACGCCGACGCCCCGCCCTTCCTGGGCGGCCTCGTCGGTTTTCTCGGGTATGACCTCGGACATGCGTTGGAACGGCTGCCGTCGATCGCGCTCGACGACCAGGGGCTGCCGCCCATGCGTCTCGCGCTCCACGACTGGGTGGTCGCCTGGGATCGGCGGTCGGGCGAGGCCTGGCTCGCCGGGCGCGCCGTCGACGGAGATGTCCGGGGTCTCGCCCGCAGGCTCGACGAGGTCCATGCTCGGCTGACGTCGCCGGCGGCTGCGGAAGCGGCTCGTGACGACGACGATGCTCCGCTGCGGTTCCACTCCGGGCTGTCGCGGGCTGAGTACGAGGCCGGCGTCGAGACGGTCCGAGGCCACATCGCGGCAGGCGACATCTACCAGGCGAACCTGACGCGCCGGCTCGAGACCCCGTTCGGCGGCGATCCGTGGGCGCGCTACCGGCACCTCCGGACCGGTGACCCGTCGTTGTTCTCCGCCTACCTCGAACTCGGCCGGTCGCCGGAGACCGATCGACCGCGAGCGGTGCTGTCGGCGTCGCCGGAACCATTCCTGTCCCTCGACCGGAACGGCGTCGTCGCGACAGACCCGATCAAGGGGACCCGGCGGCGGGGTCGCGACCGGGCCGAGGATCGCGCGCTCGCCTGCGAGCTGCTGACCAGCGCCAAGGACCGCGCCGAGAACGTGATGATCGTCGACGTCCTCCGGAACGACCTCGGTCGCGTGTGCCTGCCGGGCACGGTCCGTGTACCGCGGCTGTGCCGGCTCGAACGCACGGCGGCCGTCCAGCACCTCGTTTCGACCGTCACCGGTCAGCTCGCACCCGGACGTGACGCCTTCGACCTGCTCGGTGCCAGCTTCCCGGGCGGCTCGATCACCGGCGCGCCCAAGATCCGCGCGATGGAGATCCTCGAGGTGCCCGAGCCCGTTCGGCGCGGCCCGTACACCGGCGCGCTCGGCTGGATCGGGCCAGACGGCGCGATGCAGACCAGCATCCTGATCCGCACGTTCGTCGCGGACGGTCGGCGACTGACGCTGCACGTCGGTGGCGGCATCACGTGGGGCAGCGATCCAGGTGCCGAGTGGGAGGAGACCGTCGCCAAGGCACGCGGCCCGCTCTCGGCGATCGGCGGCGAGGAGGTCGTGTGACGGCGCCCGCCGAGCGCCCGGCCGGACACGTCTGGGTCGACGGCGCGATCCTGGCCGCGGACGAGCGCCATCTCTCGGTGTTCGACCGAGGGTTCCAACTCGGCGACGGGATCTTCGAGACGCTTCGCGCGCGAGCCGGCACGCCCGCCGAGCTCGACGCGCATCTCGGGCGTCTCCACCGCTCCGCCGACGGTCTCGATATCGAGCTGCCGGCAGACGTCGACAGGCGGCTGACGGATGGGATCGCCGCCCTCCTCGCGGCCGACGGCCTCGACGGTCCCGATGGGGACGCGTCGATTCGGATCACGGTCTCCCGGGGCGTCTTCAAGGCGCGCGGCGTCCTGCCGCCGAGTGACGGGGCGACGGCGACGATCGTCATCCAGGCGTGGCCCGTGGCCGCGGCCCCGACCGACCACCTGGAGCGCGGCCTCCACCTCATCACGTCGCGCGTCCGCCGCGACCCGCAGAACCCGCTGGCGACGCTGAAGACGACGTCGCGCGCGGAGTACGTCTATGCGCGGCTCGAGGCGCGCCGCGCCGGGGCCGACGATGCCCTGTTCATGACCGTCAGCGACCACCTGTCGGAGGGGACCTCGGCGAACATCTTCCTGGTGCGTCGCGGGGTCGACGGGAAGGAAGAGCTGGCGACCCCGTCGCTCGACTGCGCCATCCTGCCCGGCACCACACGGTCGTGGCTGCTCGCGTGGGCGGCGACCGTCGGACTACAGCCGGTCGAGTCCCTGCTGCGACACGAGGACCTTGCCACGGCCGACGAGGCGTTCCTCTCGTCGAGCGTGGCCGGCGTGCTGCCGGTGACGACATTCGATGGCGCGCCGATCGGCGATGGACGACCCGGCCGATGGACGCTGCGAGCCCGTGCCGACCGCGAGGCCATGCTGGACGCGACGGGCGTCCACGCCGAGGCCGAGCGCGGCCCGCGATGACCCGGGATGAGCTGATCGCGCGGACGCGCCAGCTCGTCGACGAGGGCGACCGGCTCATGGCCGACCCGTCGATGGGCGCGCTGCGCGTCTGGCTGCAGCTTTCCGATGACCTCCTCGCGACGGCGTGGGGCAGCATGGATCGCTACCACCTCGCCTGGCTGATGGTCGGCAAGCCCACCGCCATCGTCCGAGGCCGTCCGATGACGGCGGACGAGGAGTCGGCCTACGTCCGCGAGGTGGCAAGCCAGAAGACCGCGGCGTTGCGGATGAGCCTTGACGCGGTGGAGCGGCAAGGGATGCCGTTCCTCGGCGAGACCGGCGGGATCGCGCCGGGCGCGGATGCCGCGGCGACCCCGCGATCGCCGGACCGGCCTCCGGATCGAAGCGGACTCCCGGTCGATCCGTCGCTCTCGGAACGGCTCGCGGAGGCGCGGCGGAAGGCGGATGAACACCGCGACCACGGAGAGCGTCGCGCACCGCGCCCGGACAAGATGCAGCGGTGACGGACGGAGCGGAGCGCATCCCGGCGCTCGGCGGCACGCGCCTGATCCCGGCGCCAGACCCCATCGCCGCCGAGTACCTGCTGCTCGGGCTGCGGTTCGACCAGCACCTGCCGGGCATCGTCGACGGCTACTACGGCCCGGCAGACCTCAAGGCGCGGGCGGACATGGAGCAGCGCCGTCCGCCGGCCCGCTTGCTCGAGGACATCGCTGCGTTCTCCGAGCGGGTCGAGCGTGAGATCAGCGAGACCGATCGACGCGAGTGGCTGATCGCGCAGCTGCGAGCCCTGGACGCCCATGCGCGCGCGCTCGTGGGAGAGCCGCTCGATTACCCCGCGTACGTGGAGCGCTGCCTGGGGTTCCCGCCACGGCGCCACGCCGACGCCGTCTTCGATGCCGCGGCCGCCGAGATCGACGCGCTGCTCCCGGGTCGTGGCTCGATCCCGGATCGCCTGGATGCCTGGGATCGGACGATCGAGATCCCGACCGATCGGCTGCTCCCGATCGCCGAGTGGCTCCTCGAGCGGTTCCGTGGCCGCGCTCGCGAGCGGTTCGGGTTGCCCGACGGTGAGTCGATCCGGCTGACGACCATCACCGATCAACCGTGGATCGCCTACGACCGGTACCTGGGAGGCGGGCGTTCCCGTGTCGAGCTCAACGTCGACCTGCCCGTGACCGCTCACGACCTGATCGTCACCCTCGGGCACGAGGCCTACCCCGGGCATCACCTCGAGGCAGCGTGGCGCGAGACTGATCTCGTCGAGCGCGACCGTCGACTGGAAGTGTCGATGATCCTGACCAACACACCCGAGGGTCCGATCAGCGAGGGTCTTGCGCGATACGGGACGCGCTTCGCGGCCTCGCTGGACGAGCGTCCGGACCTCCTCCTCGAGATCTTCGACCGCGTGGGCCTGCCCATCGCCGCCGATCCTGCCGCGGCCCGCGACGTCGCGGAGCGGACCGTCCGACTGCACGGCCTGCGCGACCGGTTGGAGGCCGCGACCGACGAGGCGACGCTCCGGCGGTACGTGGACGGTGCATCCTCGGAGGAGGTCCTCGCCTACCTGCGCGATGTCGGGCGGTACCGCCCGAAGGTCGCCGCCAAGCGGCTCGCGTTCCTCGAGGACCCACTGTCGCGCCTGTACGTCTTTGCATACGAAGGTGGCGAATCGCTGGTGGCCGCCTGGGTCGAGACAGCCGAAGCGCCCGACCAGGTCGGGCGCTTCGGTCGCCTCCTCCACGAGCAGGTCACACCGGGTCGACTCCGCGCGGAGTCGCACTGAGCGTCACGGCGGACCCCTCTGACCGTGGCCCTCGTCCCGATAGCCAGCTCATGGCGAACCCGGCGATCGCGCCGGCCAGCACGGACACGCTGAGCACGGCGAGCAATGACAGGCCCTGCGTCCCCTCCGCGGAGCCAGCGCTCGCAGCGACCGTGTCACGCTCCTTCGTCAGCGCTCGGACCTGCGCGTTGAGGTTGTCGATGCGGGTCCGGTAGGTCTCGGCCTGCCCCTGAAGCCGATCGATCTCCGGACCGTACTGGTTGGTGACAGAGGTGATCGCCTCGCTCTTCGCCCGGTCGATGGCGACGAGCAATGCCGCCGTGTCGAGCGCCGGCGCGACGCCCGATCTGCTCAGGACCGTGAACGGCACCGGTGTCTGGGTCGTCGCCAGGTCCTGGAGCGTGACGTTCCATGTCCAGAAGCCGGCCTCGGGCATCCTGGCGGTCGCGACGAAGTGCCCATTCGGATCGTCGTTCCTGGCGACGACCGCGAACGCCTCGCCGGTGCTGGCGTTCAGGAAATGGACGGTCGCCTTCTCCCATGGTGCGGGCGTGACTCCGTGCTGCATCACCCGGAAGCCGATCTCGACCGGGGTGCCGGCGCGTGGCGTCGCCGTCTGGCCGTCGGCGACGATGTCTGCCCAGCCTCCGGCCATGACCGGCAGGGCAAGGATGAGCAACATGGCCATGGCGGCGACGACGGCGGCGATCCTGCGGATCATCGATGACTCCCTTCGGCGAGCAATTGGACGGTGGTCCGTGTTGCCCATCTACACCGTCGGGCGGTCAGCGGTTCCCGGCCACGGCCGGGAGGTCACAGGTCGCGCGTGAACACCACTCGGTCGTCGCCGTCCCCGTCGTAATCCGCGTAGGCCGGGGTGCCGTACAGGTTCTGGGTGCCGGGCCCGTCGTCGACCCGGAAGCCGATGGACGTATGGAACGCGACGCTCTGCCGGTTGCCAGGCCAGGTGACGGCCTTGACCCGGGCGACGCCGCGAGCACCGAGGTCGTCGAACACATGCTGGTACAACGCGCGCCCGACGCCGCCCCGTCGGCGGTTCGGGTCAGCGGCGACCATGTGGATGTAGCCGGTCGAGGGGTCGTCCTGGCTGATGAACGCGACGACGAACCCGGCAAGCCGTCCCTGGTCGTCCTCGGCGATCCAGGACGTCCCGGTGAAATGCTGGAACCACAGCCGCGGCAGGAGCGCGCGCATCCGCCGGCCTCCCCACCACTCGTCGACCACGCCGACGACGTGCGGGTGGTCGTCCTCGACCGGGCGGCGGAACGTGATGGATGTGGGTTCCGTCATCCGGCGCGCCACCACGCGACGGCACCAGCCAACGCGAACTCCGCGGGCACGAGGAGGCCGAACACGTCGGCAAGGTAGTCGATGGGCGCGAGCACGCCGCCCTCGTTCCGAGCGATAAGCCACAGGCCGAGTTGCCCGAGCGCCACACTCAGGAGTGCGATGGCCGCCGCGGTGCCGCGACGCCCGTTCGGACTCAGGGACCGGTTCGTCCCGAGCGCGGTGGTCAGCACCACCGCCACGACGTAGCCGAGGACTGCGGCGATGACCAGGAGACCTGCTGTGATGGTCAGGCGCCCACCCGCGATCGCGATCGCGATGGAGCCGACGACAGCGGTGAGCAGGGCGAAGACGATCGCCCTGGCGACGGGTGGTGGCGGCGCCACGTCGTCCTGCGGCGGCTCGTCCTCGCGATACCGGTCCGACGGCGCGTGATCGAGCGTTCTCGCCGGGCGTCGCTCGCCTGGGTCCCGCGTCGTTGGCGTCTCGTCCACGGCGTCATCGTAGCCACGCACGCTGGACCAGACCCTGAAGGGTCCGGTGTCGGTGACGACCGCGCTGACCGGACGCTAGACTCCGGGACGTGAGCCACCCGAGTCTCGGCCGACCCCCACGCGACCTCGCTGCTGGTTCGCCGACGGCGGCGCAGCACATCCGTGCCGCGACCGACGCCCTGGCGGCCCGTGCGCTCGAGTCAGCGGTCGAGCGCGACCCGACGCTGATGACGCGCTACGACGAGCTCGGTCTGCGCGAACGGCTCCATGACGCGGCGCTGCTTGTGGATCGGATCGCGCTCTCGGTCGCGGCCGGCGATCCGGCACCCGCCCGGGAGTACGCCGACTGGACGGCGCCGGCATACCGCCGCAAGCGCGTGCCGCTCGACGACGTCATCAACCTGCTCGAGGGGCTGCGGTCTGTGCTGCCGTCGGTGGTCGACGGCCGGGCGGACGCCGACGCCGACGCTGCGATCGATGCGGCGATCACCGTCTACCGCTGGAATCGACGGCTGGCGGGTGACGCGCGCAAGCGGAACGCCTTCCTCCAGCTTCTCTACAAGGGCGCCTGACGACATGACGATCAAGTGGGTCCAGCAGGACCCCCTCGTGATGAATGGCGAACCCTTCTGCTACGGCTCCCGTCTCACCGTGCGCCAGCTTCTCGAGCTTCGGTCGAGTGGCTACGACCTGCCCCGCATCCTGACCGATCATCCCGAGCTTCGGACCGTCGGTGTCGCCGCGGCGTTCACGTACGCGAACGACCACCGCGACCGATACGCCGAGTTCTTCGAGGACGACGGGTCGCTTCGAGGTCCGGGCTACAGCGCGGCCGAGGCCGCGAGCCTGCCGTCCCAGTACCGGCTGCCGGGCGTCGTCGTCAAGACGGCCTGAGGCGGACGAGCCCCGCTCGGCGGGCGATCGTCCACAAGCCCGATCGATCGGGCCTTCTCGAACTCGGTGCTACGCTGTTCGGAGTCCTTCGGAGATACGCCCGTACATGACCGACACTCGAACGACCGAACCGACCGCCGCGGCCGCACCCACGGATGCAGCAGCAGATGCCACCGCGCCCGCCTTCGATCCCGAGCGGCGCGCGACCGAGCTCGCCATCCTTGACGCGTTGCGTGCCGTCGTCGACCCCGAGATCGGGATGAACGTCGTCGAGCTGGCCCTGATCAAGCAGATCATCCTCGGGACCGATTCGACCGAGATCAAGATGATCCTGACGACACCGTTCTGCCCCTACGCCGGGTCGATGATCAACCAGGTCAAGGAGCAGGTCGAGTCCGTCGTAGAACATGACGTCAAGGTCACGTTGCTGGCCGAGCGCTGGGACCCGCGTGACGCGGGTCTGATGTGGTGAGCCCCGACGACCGTCAGTGCATGAGGAGCGACGCATCGTGAGCGATCCGCGATCCACCAACCCCTACACGTCACAGACGTCGGCCGTCCCGGGGACGATGCCGGTGGAGCAGCAGGTGAGCGCGCCTGCGATCCCCGACGCGCGGACGCAGCAGGCGTTCCTGACCCAGGCGTTCATCTGGATGTTCGTCGGGCTCGCCGTCACGGCGGCGATCGCCTACGTGGTCCAGAGCAACGAGCGCCTGCTCGAGTTCGCCGCGAACAACCTGTTCATCCTGATCATCGCGCAGCTCGGGCTGGTCTTCGCGATCGGGCTCGGCATCCGGCGTATCAGCGCGACCGTGGCGCTCGGGCTGTTCTTCGTCTATGCCGCGTCACTGGGCATCACGATCGGTCTGATCGTCTCGGCCTACACCCAGGCGTCGGTCGTGTCCGCGTTCCTGTCGTCCTCGGCCATGTTCGGCGCGGCGGCTATCTACGGACACGTGACCAAGCGGTCCCTCGCCCGGATGGGCAGCCTCCTGTTCATGGGGCTCATCGGCCTGCTGGTCGCGATGGTGATCAACCTGTTCCTGCGCAGTGACGTCGCGTCGTTCGTGATCTCGATCATCGGCGTGGTGATCTTCACCGGGCTGACGGCATGGGACGTCCAGCGCATCCAGAACGGGCAGCTGGCGGTCTACACGGGGTCGGTCGAGAAGGCGGCGGTCATGGGAGCGCTGACCCTCTACCTCGACTTCATCAACCTGTTCCTGTTCCTGCTCCGGATCTTCGGCGGACGCAACTAGTCCGTCAGACGACCTGGCGAAGATCCCGGGCGCGAACGGTCTTCGAACGCAGCGCGCGTGCCGCGCGCGGACGATCCCGCAGCAAGGCGGCCGTGCGGTCGGCCGGCACGGGCCTGCTGAACAGATAGCCCTGCCCGAGGTCGCAGCCGAGCTCGCGTAGCTTCTCGGCCTGGGCCTCGGTCTCGATGCCTTCGGCTACGACGCCGATGCCGAGCCCGTGGGCCAGCGCGACGACCGCCTCGACGATGGAGCGGTCGGCAGGGTCCTCGATGCCGGCCACGAACGTCCGGTCGATCTTGATCGTGTCGAGCGGCAGGTGCTTCAGGTACGCGAGTGACGAATAGCCGGTCCCGAAGTCGTCCAGGACCAGGCGTACACCCAGGTTGCGGATCTCGCTGAGCGCCCGGATGCCTGCCTCGGAATGGTCCATCAGCACGCTCTCGGTGATCTCGAGCTCGAGGGCCTCCGGGTCGAGACCGGTACGCGCCAGGGTCCGGCGGATGTCGTCGACGAGGTCGCCCTGCGTGAACTGCCGCGCGGACAGGTTCACCGAGACGAACGTGCGGCTGCCACCCGATGCGCCCTCCGCCGCGTTCAGCACGGCGGCTTGTCGGCACGCGGCGTCGAGCACCCAGCGCCCGAGGGCGACGATCAGCCCCGTCTCCTCGGCCATCGGGATGAAGGCCAGCGGCGGGACCAGGCCACGGGTCGGGTGCTGCCACCGGACGAGTGCCTCGAAGCCGACGACGTCGCCCCGCCGCAGGTCCACGAGCGGCTGGTACTGCAGCAGAAGCTCGTCCTGGGTCAACGCGCGGCGGAGGTCGTTCTCGAGGTCCACGCGCTCCCGCGTCTGCTCGCTCATCGACGGCTCGAACACGAAGTGGCGATGCGCCGGGTCGCCCTTGGCCCGGACCATCGCGATCTCTGCCTCGCGCATCAGCTCGTCGGGGGTGGCCCGACCACCGTGCCCGAGGGCGATGCCGAGAGACGCGGTCAGGAACCAGTCCCGGCCATTGATCGGAAAGGGTTCGCCGAGCTCGACCGCGATCCGGTCGGCGATCCGATGCGCCTCGGTCGTGTCGATGACGGGATCGAGGACAAGGGCGAACTCATCACCGCCGAAGCGGGCGACGGTGTCACCCGGGCGCAGGCTGTTGACGAGGCGCTGACCGACGGCCTGCAGGATGCGGTCGCCGGCAACATGGCCGAGCGTCTCGTTGATCACCTTGAACCGGTCGAGATCGAGCAGGATGACGGCGATCGCGGATGTGTCCTCGGGTCGGTGGCCGGCGAGGGCATGGGCGATCCGGTCCGTCAGCAACTCCCGGTTCGGCAGCCCGGTCGTGTGGTCGTAAAGGGCGCCCTGGCGGGCGACGTCGACGAGACGCGCGTTCTCGAGACCGATCGAGGCAAGTCTCGCGAAGCTCTCGATGGCAAGGACGTCGCGATCGGTGAACCGGCGCGCGGTCCGTCCGGCCGCGAGCCCGAGGACCCCGACCACGCGACCGGCGGACTTCAGCGGCGCGCCGATGGTCGACCCGAGCCCGACGGGCGGATCGCTGGCGCGGTCCGGCCAGGCGTCGTAGTCCTCGACGACCAGCGGCTCGCCTGTCCGCAGGATCACGCTCGCGGCGCCCTCGGTCGAGCTCATCGGCGAGCCCTGGAAGTCGGCGAGCATGCCGGTCCCGACGCGCAGCACGAACTGCGAGCCGTCGGGGTCGAGCAGGTCTATCCAGGCGTGGGGTGTACCGAGCAATGCCGACGCGCGGGCAAGGATCGTCGCAAGGAGACCGTCCTGGTCGCTCCGGTCGAGGAGCGCGAGCGCGGTGTCGTCGAGGGCACGGAGATACGGATCGGCCAGCCCCGAGTCGAGCAGGCCGCGGTCGGGTTTGACGAGGTAGAGCGCCCGGTCGGCGACCGCGACGAGCTCGTCCTTGGTCCGGCCGTCATCGGGATAGCAGGCAACCCCGGCGCTGATCGAGACCGATGGGCCGGTGTTCGAGGAACCGGTGCCGGCCCGCTCGCGGACCGCTCGCCGGATCCGGTCGGCCACGTCGTGGGCGACGAGACGATCCGCACCCGGCAACAGCGCCGCGAACTCATCTCCGCCGTAGCGATAGAGCCGATCGTTGTCCCGCGTGGCGCGCGACATCACGGCGGCGATCTCGACCAGGAGCGCGTCGCCCGCCGGGTGGCCCTTGGTGTCGTTGAAACGCTTGAAGTCGTCGAGGTCGAGCATCAGCAGGGCGAACGGCCGGCCGCCCTCGACGGCCGCGCCGAGCTCGCGCTGGAACGCGCCGTGGTTCTGCAGCCCGGTCAGGGCGTCCTGGTCCGCGCGGGTGCGGACCTCGCGGTGCGTCTGGGCGTTCTGCATCGCGATCGATGCCTGGCCCGCGAACAGCTTCGTGAGCTCGAACTCGTTCGTCGTGAAATGGGCCTCGCCGCCGCCGAGCCGCCCGACGTTCAGCGTCCCGATCGCGTCACCGTCGACGAGCAACGGGACGACCATCATCGACTCGGGCTCGAACGGCGTGTTCGGCACCTGAACGGTCCGATCGTCGAGGTGCGCATCGTTGGCGAGGACCGCCTCGCGGTGCTCGATGACCCAGCCGGTGAGTCCGTCGTGGATGGGCCCCTCGTGCGCGAGGATCTCCTCGGCGAAGCGGTCGCGGGCGACGACCGCACGGCGGGTGCCTCGATCGTGGTCCGCGTGATAGACGGTCAACGAGTCGTACGGGACGATCGCCTTGAGTGAGTCCGCGATCAGCTCCAGGACGCCGCCCGGCTCCAACGTGGACAGCAGTCGCTCGTTGACGTCGAGCAGCCGGCGCTGACCCTCGAGCTGGAGCTCCATCTCGTCCTGCTGGCGCCGCAGCCTTGCGAGGTTCTCGGCGTTGATCAGGGCCTGGACGGCGGCCGAGGCGAAGATCGATAGCGTGACCTCGTCCTCGTTGTCGAACCGGCCGACCCCGGCGGCAGAGACGACGATCACGCCGCGCACGACCTCCTCCTGGACCATCGGGACCAGGAGCATCGACTCGGGCCGGCGCTCGCCGAGGACCAGGACGCGCGGGTCGTTGAGCGCGTCGTCGAGCCGCAATGCCTGCCCGTGCTCCGCGACCCACCCGGTCAGACCGGTCCCGATCGGCATCGCGAGCGTCCGCAGGTCGGGGTCGGTCGGATGCAGGAGCTCGCCTTCGAACGCGATCGGCTCGACCATCCGCGTCACGTGATCGACGCGGTACACCCGGATCGTGTCGTGCTCGATCAGCCGCTTCGCCTCCTCGACGATGGCCACTGCGATCGAGGCCTGGTCGTGAAGACCACTCAACCGACCGGCCAAGTCGGCGATCGACGAGAGCCGGTCGGCGAGGCTGCGCCGGGCTTCGGCGAGCCGCACCGTGCCGATGGCCGTTGCCATGTTGTCGCCGAACGCACGCGCCAGGGCCCGCTCGGAGCGGGTCCAGTCATAGGTGCCCCGGTGATAGAGCACGAGCAGACCGAGTGCTTCGTCGCCGTAGACGAGCGGCACGAAACAGATCGAGCCGACGCCCATCGAGCGGTAGACCTCGCGCAGCGAGGGGATCGTCGCCCGCATCGCGTGTCCGAGGACGCGTACGCGCCGGGTCCGGATCGCATCCATCCCGGCGGTCCGCGCGTCCGGCGTCAGCGAGGAAACGGCATCGAGGATGATCGGCGGCAGCCCGCGCTGTGCCGCGAGCGCCAACGGGCGCTCCGCCGCGCGGTCGTACACCCATAAGCCCGCCCGGTCGACGCCGAACAGCGCGAACGCCTCGTCGATGATGTCGTCGAACAGGCCGGCCAGCTCGCGACGGCCGCTCACCTTCGCGGCGATACGGCTCAGCGCCTCGGCGCGGGTGGGGTCGGCGGGCGCGGCTGGGGCCGCGTGCGGTGGCACTCGGGCGTCAGGCCCTCGGCGCCGTTCCGGATCGGACCGGCCTTCGACGTGGGTCATACCTCGCGAAGGTACGGTCGGGTGTGCTCCGGGGCGATAGCCCATCGGTACCGGCACGGCCGGCCGAGTGCCCGAAGGCCCGCGTCAGTCGAGCAGCGTCCCGATCGAATCCAGGGTCACGTCCGCGGCCGTGAGGTCGTCCTCGGACCCCAGGCCGCTGCGCACGCCGATCACCAGGCGGGCACCGGCTTCCCGCGCCATCGCCAGGTCAGCTGGTGTATCACCGATGAC
>DATNFQ010000183.1:0-8873 GCA_035606295.1 Patescibacteria group bacterium | reverse complement strand
GGCGTCCAGCCGATCTCGCCTGAGGACGTCCGTCGCCTGACCGGGGCCGCTGTCGGGAAGATGCAGGATACCCAGCTCGCTAAGGCGCTCGAGCTCGTGTCGGCGGAGACCGTCGCCTCGGTCCGCTAGCGGCGGCCCTAGCGGACGGCTGGCGCGCCATCTCCGCTCCGGGATCGTGGCACGCCCACGATCCCGACCGCCCCGCTTCGTGGGCGACCACTGACGCCGCGCCGGTGCGCGCTCCCTAGGATCGCGGCATGGGCCGTCTCGACGATCGTGTCGCGCTCATCACCGGTGGCGCCGGCGCGATCGGCCGGGCGACCGCGCGACGGTTCCTCGACGACGGCGCCCGCGTAGCCATCGCCGACCGCTCGGACACGGCTCTGGAACGCGTCGCCGAGGAGCTCGGCGCCGGCGGGGCGGACCGAGTCACGACACACGCGGTCGACGTCACCTCCGATGCCAGCGTCCGCGACCTTACCGACGCCGTCGTGGCCGCCCACGGCCGCATCGACGTCCTGTTCACCTGCGCCGGTGTCCTCGCGCCAGGCTCAGTCACCGAGACTTCACTGGCCGACTGGGACCGCACGCTCGCCACGAACCTCACGGGACCGTTCCTCACGTCGCGGCATGTCGTGCCGGTGATGCTCGCGAGCGGAGGCGGCGCGATCGTGCACATGGCCTCGACCGCGGGGGTCGTGGCTGAGGCCGGGATCGCGGCGTACTGCGCGAGCAAGGGCGGGGTCGTGATGCTGGCCCGACAGATGGCGGTCGACTACGCGCGGAGCGGGATCCGCGTCAACGTCGTGTGTCCGGGCTGGATCGATACGCCGTTCAACGATCCCGCGATCGACCGTGCCGGTGGTCGCGACGCCCTCGCGCCGTTCATCGACGTGATGGTGCCGATGGGCCGGCAGGGGCAGCCCGACGAAGTGGCGGACGTCGTTGCGTTCCTCGTGTCGGACGAGGCCCGGCTCATGACCGGAGCGGTCGTCGTGGTAGATGGCGGGCTGACCGCCCAGTGAGGGTTCAGGTGGTCGCCGACAACGGGACGCGCCGGTATCTGTCGCTCAGCGCCATTGGCGGAGCCCGTTCCCGACCTTAGCGTCCCCGGGCGAACGCGCGGGACGCGCGGCTGAGGAGGCAGGGATGGGCGAGGCGGTCGCGACACCGGGCATCGCGGGCCAGGCACCCGCACAGCTATTCAGTCGGGAGTCATCCGGGCTCGTCCGGGTGGGCTCGCCCTGGCGGATGCTGCTCCTCAACGTCGCCAACATCGGCGTCGTCTACATCATGTTCACGTACTGGGCGCACCCGGCGGTGTTCCCGGAGAGCAACCTGCTCATCGCCATCCCGGTCGCCGCATCGATGGCGCTCTTCTTCAACCTCCTGTACGGGATGTTCTCGGCGATCATGCCGAGGACCGGGAGCGAATACGTCTTCCTCTCCCGGACGTTCCACCCCGCGATCGGCTTCATGGCGAGCTTCGCGGCAGCGACGAGCCAGGCCTTCTACGTGGGCATCGGCGGATATTGGATCAGCCAATACGTGCTAGGACCGCTACTGACCTCGTACGGGGCGGTCAGCGGCAACGAGACGATCTCGTCGCTCGGCGTCTGGGCGAGCGATCCCCAGACGCACTTCATGTTCGGGACCCTGTTCGTGGTCCTGGTCGCCGCCCTGAACATCCTCGGCCTCAAGGCCTACCTGCGCTTCCAGGACATCAACTGGATCATCGGGACGCTCACCGGCCTGCTCCTGATCGTGATCTTCCTGTTCGCGTCGCAGACGGCGTTCCAGGCGGGCTTCGACCGGTACGCGGCCGCGACGGGCATCCCGACCTACCAGGGCACGCTCGACCTCGCCAAGGAGAGCGGCATGCCCACGGGCTTCAGCCTGAAGGACACCCTCGGGATCATCCCGATCATCTGGCTGGTCGCGTGGGCATCGACGTACATCGGCGGCGAGGTTCGGACGCCGGTGAAGACCCAGCTCCGCGCGACCGTCGGGGGGATGCTCCTCTACGCCGGGATCGCATTCGGCCTGTGGTTCGCGATCTCACGCCCCGTCACCACCGAGTTCAACCAGGCGCTCACCTGGCTCAGCTACAACTACGCGGGCGACCAGACCGTCGAGGCGTACCCGGTGTTCATCCTGTATGCGGGTGTCCTCATCGACAACCTGGCGCTCTTCCTGCTCGTCGGCGCGGGTCTCGTGCTGTGGAGCTATCTCTGGATCCCGTCGGCGATGCTCATCGCGACGCGGGCGATGTTCGCCTGGTCATTCGATCGCGTGATGCCCGACAAGCTGTCCGCCGTCCATTCGCGCTACAACTCGCCGTGGGTCGCTGTGCTCGTCGTGGCGGTGATCGGCGAGCTCTTCCTGATCCTGTACCACCTCGGCGTGTTCCAGTTCCTCACGCCGGCCCTTGCCTACTACTTCGTGTTCTGGCTCGTCGCGCTCTGCGGCCTGCTGTTCCCGTTCCTGCCGCGGACCAAGGTGCTTCTGCAGGGCAGCGCGGTCGACTGGCGTGTCGCCGGGATCCCGGTCATGTCCATCTGCGGTGCGATCGGTCTGCTGTTCTTCACGATCGGCCTGTACTTCATGCTCACGAATGACCTGCTGTTCCTGAACAGCCCGCAGCAACTCCTTACGACGGGTCTCCAATTCGCGATCCCGCTCGTGCTGTTCTTCGTCGTCCGCTACTACCGCAAGCGCCAGGGTCTCCCGATCGATGCGGCGTTCAAGGAGATCCCGCCGGAGTGACCGCTGGGGCCGAGCGGACGATCTTCTACGTCGCGGACATCCATGGCTCGGACGTCTGCTTCCGGAAGTGGCTCAACGCGGGCCGCTTCTACGGGGCCGACGTCCTGGTCATCGGTGGTGACCTGACCGGCAAGATCCTGTTGCCGATCTACCCGGCACCGGGCGGCAACGGGTCGTGGACCGCCACGTGGCGTGGCCGGCAGGTCCACCTCGAGACGCGCACTGCGGTCGACGAGCTCATCCGGACCGCGCGCGACGAGGGTTCCTACGGTTACGTGACGACGGTCGACGAAGTCGCGGCGATCCAGGCATCACCCGACCTCGAGCGCTCGACATTCACACGGCTGAAGCTCGAGGCGCTCGCGGAGTGGATGCGACTTGCCGACCAGCGACTCGCCGACGGATCCATCCGGGCGGTCGTGATGGCCGGCAACGACGACCCGCCCGAGATCGACGCGGTCCTGGCCACGTCGACGCGTCTCGAGGACATCGGTGGTGACGTCGTCGAGATCGCGCCGGGCATCCACATGGCATCCGTGGGCGAGTCGACACCGACGCCGTGGCATACCCCTCGCGAGCTACCGGACGGTGAGCTGGGCGAACGGATCGCGCAGACCGTCGACCGGCTCCCGCCCGGTGGCACCGCGATCTGGAACCTCCACATGCCGCCCCACGCGACCGGCATCGACGCTGCGCCGGAGCTCGACGCGGGCCTGCGGGTCCAGTACGACTCAGGCGGCGAGCCGCGGATGCGGCCGGTCGGCAGTCACTCGATCAAGCGGCTGGTCGAAGAGCGCCAACCGACGCTCGCGCTCCACGGCCACATCCACGAGGGTCGCGGCCGGTACAAGCTCGGGCGGACGGTCGGCATCAACCCCGGCAGCCAGTATCAGGACGGCGTGCTGATGGGCGTGCTCGTGCGGGTGTCGCCCTCGTCGGGCGTGCGCGATGTGACGTTCACGGCTGGCTAAGGACCGGCCGAAGCCCGAAGTGCGGTCAGGCGGTCGCCGCCGTCGATGCCTGGGCGGGCGCCCCCTGTCCGGCTGAACCATCGAGCACGTCGAGGATCCGCATCGCGAGCGTGAGGTCGAAGACGGTCGCGGGCTCATCGAGTGACCGGCCGAGCAGCTGCTCGATCCGGTTGATCCGATAGACGACGGTGTTGACATGGATGAAGCAGCGGGCCGCGGCGCGCCGCTGGACCCGATCCTCCTCGAGGTAGACACGAAGGGTCCCGAGGAGATCGGCGCCGTGGCGTCTGTCGTGGTCGACCAGCGGCTCGAGCGAAGTCCGGGCGAATGCCTCCAGCTCCTCGCGCTCCGACGCCTGCAGCAGCAGGCCGTACGGCCCGAGCTCACGCGCCCCGACGACCGCACCGCGACGCCCGAGCTTGAGCATCAGGTCCAGTGCGCGACGCGCGGCCGTGAACGCCTCCGCGTAGTCCGCCGGCCGGCGGCATGTGTCACCGAGCGCGATCGTGACGGTTCCCGGGCCCGCGACGGCCTCGACCGCGCCGAGGATGTCGTGCGCGATCGCCCGGCCATCGCGCTCGCTCCGGCCACGGTTCGATGCCAGGACGACGATCGATCCCGCGTGGACCACGGTCAGGCTCCTGGGTGCCCGCTTGGCGAGCACGTCGCGGATGACCGCCACGAACCGACGATCGGGGTCCGGTCCGTCACCCCGGGACCCGCCGTCCTCGTCCGGAGCACCGGGTGAAGCGACCATCGGTCGCGCCACATCGACCAGCATCAGGTCGTGCGGGCTGCCAAGGTCGTGCCCGAGCCGGGCGGCTCGTGCCGCCATCGCCGGCTCATCCGGGTACGTCCCGCCGAGGAGATCCGCGATGGCCTCGCCCCGGAGCCGCTCCTCGACCTCGAGGGTGGCGCGGATCTTCGCGAACTCAAGGGCGACGCCGGTGACGGCGACATCGACGAGGGCTCGATCGATCGGCGCGAGATCCTGCTCGGCGGACAACACGAGGTGCCCGGCGACCTCGCGACCGACACGGATCGCGACCGAGAACGGCTCCGGCTCAGGACGCCCCTCCACGAGCGCCCGCCAGTCGTCCCCGCCGGACGGCGACGCACCGGCGATGACCCGGCGGATGTGATCCTGGATGACGACCCGCCGCCCGAGATGCTCGGCGAGCACCTCCGCGATCCCGGCGGGGCCGCGGTCGAGCAGCACCTGTTCCGCGAGCCGTTGCTGGACGACCAACGATCGGCTCAGCTCCCCGTTCGTCTCCGCGAGTATCCGCCCGAGATGGACCTCGTTCTCGTAGCGGCGGGCGTGGTCGAGCGCGATCGCCGCGTGCCCGGCGAATGCGGCGAGGAGATCCGCATCCTCGGCCCCGAACCGATGGCCACCCTGGGTCGCGTGGAGGTTGAGCGCACCGATGGCCTGTCCGCGGAACAGCAGTGGCGCGCAGATCACCGAACCGAAGTGGTACCGCTCGAGGCCGCGTGCGCGGTGTGGGTAGGTCGCGTAATCGTCGACCCAGATCGCCCGTTGGGCGAGGATCGCCTGCGTCGAGAGGCCCTCGCCAAAGGCCATCTCGAATCCCAGCAGGTCGGTGGGCCGCTGGGACACCGCCACGACACGCAGGCGGTCACGTTCGCGGTCCCAGAGCAGCATGTCGCCGCTGTCCGCTCGCAACAGAGCGCGCGCATCCTCGACGATGGCCGACAGCACGGTGTCGAGATCGAGTGACTCGGTGATGCGGACGGCGGTGCCCAGCAGACGCTCGATCTGCTCGGCACGACGACGCCCGGTCGCTGCGACGGCATCGTCGGTGATCCGGGTGATGGCGGCGAGCAAACGATCGGCGGCATCGCCCACCAGCCCCGCCGCCGCGATCGCCTCGCCGAGCGCGGCCTCGGCCGGCTCCGGCGCAGCATCTGACGCACCCTCCGGCGACCGCCCCTCGACGGTTGACGCTTGCGCGCGCATCAAGGCGGCATCATAGCGCGAGGGCGGCTGGCGGGACTATGGTTCGGCGATAGCGTTCATACCGACCTTTCGTGGTCTAGCCACATACGACTCGAGAGTGCCGACTGGTAGCGTCGGGTTCCCGACCCGATCGATCCGTGCCCGCATCGCGCGGCTGTCATCCGGAGGCCAGGTGACCGCATCCACGCACGAAACGACAGCGCCCGACGTCTTGGTGATCGGTGGCGGGATCGTCGGTGCCGCGTCGGCCTACCACCTCGCCCGTCGCGGGCTGTCGGTGACGCTCCTCGAGGCGAACGAGCTCGCGTACGGCGCGACCGGTCGCAACCTCGGCTACATCTGGCTGCACACGCGACGTGTCGGTCCCGAGGTCGATCTCGTGATGCACCTCCGACGAGAGCTCGAGGAGCTCCCGGGCATCTTCGATGACGACTTCGGGCTGCGGACCGAAGGCGGCCTGCTGTACGTCCATACCGAGGCACAGCTCGACACGCTGCGTGAGTTCGTCGAGCAGCGCCAGGCCGACGGGGTCGACGTCCGCCTGCTCGACGGCGATGAGGCACGCGCCCTCGCGCCGATCCTGCCTGAGACCGTGATCGGCGCCTCGTATTGCCCCCTGGACGCGCAGATGGAATCCGATCGGTATGTCCGGGGCTTTGCAGCGGCGGCCCAGCGCGATGGAGCGCGGATCCTTGAAAAGGCGCCGGTCCGGTCGCTGGAGCGCCAAGGCGACCGGATCGCCCGCGTCGTGACCGACCGTGCGACCTTCACGCCAGGTCATGTCGTGGTCGCCGCTGGCGCCTGGACTCCCGAGCTGCTGCGCCAGGTGGGTGTCGAGGTGCCGATCCATCCCATGCGCCTGCAGATCGTGCAGACCACGCCGATGGCGCGAAGCCTCGGTCCGATCCTGTACGGGCCCGGAGCGGTCAAGCAATACAAGATCTTCCGGGAGCTCTCGTCCTTCCGTCGCGAGGACTGGCTGAATGAGGCGGAGGACCGCCACGGCAAGATCCTCCTGGAGGCTCTCTGCCAGCGGGCCGATGGGTCCTTCCTGCTCGGTTGTGCGATGGACTACCCGGGGTTCGTCTGGGAGCCCGACCTGGCCGGCGTCGCGCTGGTCGCGGAGAGCTTGCCCGCGATCATCCCGGCGCTGCGCGGGGCGAAGTTCGCCCGAGCCTGGGCCGGGATCCTGCCGTACACGACCGACAACCTGCCGATCATCGACGCGGTGCCGGGTCTTGACGACGTGGTCGTGGCCGCCGGGCACGTCTTCGGCAACGCGGCCGGGCCGACGACCGGGCGGATCGTTGCGGATCTCATCAGCGGAGGTGACCCGATCATGGACATCTCGCCGTTCCGTGCCGATCGGCCGGGACTCCACGACCCCGTCGACACGAGCGTGTGGTGACCATGCAGACCGAGACACGCCCCGAGGCGCTACCTGCGACGGCTGCCGAGCGGTCCACGCGGCGCATCGCGTTCATCAACCCGTTCGGGACCGCCGCCTTCGATCAGATCATCGAGGAGACGCTCGTCCCGTATGCCGGAGCCGGTACCCAGGTCGACGTCATCCATCTCGATGGCGTGCCCGAGAACATCGACTACTACTACCCGAAGCACCTCATGGAGCTGGCGATCTTCCGCGTGGTCCGGCGCCTCGAGCAGGAGGGCTATGACGCGGTCGTCGTCGGCTGCTGCTACGACCCGGGTGTGAAGGTCGCGCGCGAGCTCGTCGACATCCCTGTCGTCGGACCGCTCGAGGCGGCGATGAATCACGCCTCGTACTTCGGCCACCGGTTCACGGTGCTCACCGACCACCGCAAGGCCGTGCCCTGGCTCGAGGACATCGTCCGGCTCCACGGGGCGGGCAACTGTCGTGGCGTCCGCTGTATCGATTGGTACATCACGGACATGATCAAGGACACGACGGCCGTGGCCGATGACGCCGCGGCGCTGTCGATGAAGTGGCTGGAGGACGACGGCTCCGAGGTGATCATCCTCGGCTGTACGATCATCGCCGGCTGCCTCGAGCGCGAGATCATGACGACCGGCCGCCATCGCGAGCTGCCGATCCTGAACCCGAATCTGCTCGCGCTGAAAGCGGCCGAGACGCTCGCCGATCTGTACAAGGCGGGCAAGTACTCGATCAGCCGCGCCGGCCAATACCAGCGCCACGAGCAACACGACCGCTCAGAGGCCGACGACGTCTGGCGGCGCTGGAAGCTCGTCGACATCGACCATCCCGAGGCCGGCGAGTGACGGTCGCCGCGCACACGGTCGCGTCGGTCGCGCGTCGCGTCGCCTCGGATTACCTCGGGCTCACGACCGGGGAGCGCTTCGTCATCGTGGTCGACACCAGGACGGATCGTGAGATCCCCGAAGCCCTCGCCGCGGCAGCGTCCGACCTCGGCGCCGAGGCAGCCGTGGTCACGATCGAACCGTTGGCACGAAGCGGGGCCGAGCCACCGTCCGACGCTGCACTCGCGATGCGTACTGCCGACGCGGTCCTCTGCGCGGCGAGCACGTCCCTGTATCACACGACCGCCAAAGCCGAGGCGCAGCGGGCCGGCGCCCGGGGCGACTTCAATGCGCCGTACCGAGCCGATGCGTGGCGGAACGGCGCGATGACCGCGGACTTCTTCGCGATCCGCAAGCAGGCCGAGCTCCTCGCCGCGCTCTGGCGCGGTGTTCGGGAGGTCCGGATCACGTCGCCGGCCGGAACGGACCTGCGGGCGACGGTGACCGGGCGCGAGCCCGTCGCGTGGCGGACCGGGATCTGCCTCGCCCCGGGCGAGGTGTCCGCGCTACCCGGCGGGGAGGTGTCCTTGCCGCCGCTCGAGGGCACGGCCGAGGGCGTGATCGTGTGGGAGCGGGTTGCCTCCGACCTCGGTGCCCTCGATGCGCCGGTGACGATCGAGGTGCGGGAGGGTCGCGCGGTCGATATCCGAGGCGACGCGGCGGCGGATCGCCTGCGCGAGATCGTCGCCACGGTCAGGGATGCCGACAACATCGGTGAGATCGGCATCGGGCTGAACCGCGCTGCCCGGATCGCCGATGAGATCACCGAAGCCAAGAAGGCCTATGGGACCGTCCACCTGGCGCTCGGGGATTCGGCCAACGAGTACGGCGGGACGGTCGAGTGCGACGTCCACCTC
>DATNFQ010000182.1:0-4099 GCA_035606295.1 Patescibacteria group bacterium | reverse complement strand
CCCTCGAGCGCAGCGATCGCCTCCGTCAGGTCGGCCTCCGTCCGTCCGTCGTACACGGTGACCCGCGCTCCGGCGTCGGCGAGGAATCGGGCCATCGCGATGCCGCTCCGAGCGAGGCCGAGTACGGTCACCGGCACCCGGGCGAGCATGCCGTCGCGGATCGCAGCGACGGTCAGGGCATCCGGGTCGATCGCAGGCGGTCGGGTCATGACGGCCGCGCTCAGATCAGCTGTCCCGGCTGGGTCGCGAGGAACAGCGTCACGCCAAGGAGCGCTGCGAGGATCCCGACGATCCAGAACCGGATCGTGATCTTCTCCTCGTCCCAGCCACCAAGCTCGAAGTGGTGATGGATCGGGCTCATCCGGAACAGCCGGCGGCCACCCGTCATCCGGAAGTAGATGACCTGCAGGATCACCGACATCGTCTCGATGACGAAGATCACGCCGATCAGCGGCAGAACGAGGATCTGGCCGGTGATCAGGGCGGTCACGGCGAGCGTCGCGCCCAGGGCCAGCGCGCCGGAGTCGCCGATGAAGATCTGGGCCGGATGGACGTTGAACCAGAGGAACCCAAGGAGCGCGCCGACGATCAATGCGCAGAGGAGCGCCAGGTTGGGCTGGGCCGGGGTGTTCAGCAGCGCGATGAGCATGTACGCCACGAACGCGATCGCGGCGGTCCCGCCCGACAGCCCGTCGAGGCCGTCGGTGATATTGACGCCGTTGGCCGCGGCGATGATGGCGAACGCCGCGAAGAGGACGTACAGCCACGGCTCGATCGGCAGTGGACCGTAGAACGGCACCGCGATGGCGGTGATCGCGTACGTCTGCTGGATCTGGTATGCCGCGACGAAGGCGACGACCGTGAGCCAGATCAGCTTCTGGCGGGCTTTGATTCCCTCCCCCGTCCGCGCATTCAGGTAGTCATCGAACGCCCCCAGCGCACCGACGCCCGCGAGCGCAGCGAGTGGAGCGAAGGTCGCAGCGTCCGGCTGGCGAAGGAAGAAATAGATGCCCAGGACCACGACGACGAGGAGTAGTCCGCCCATCGTGGGAGTGCCTTCCTTGATGAAGTGACTCTCGGGACCCTCCTGGCGGATTCGCTTGCCGAACCCGATCGCCTGCAGGAAGCGGATGTACGGCGGCATCAGGATCACGATCAGGGCGAATGCGAGCAGGAGGCCCTGGATCAGCTCCACGGTCACCCCGGCGCCTCACCCTGGCTCAGTCGGAGGCCATCCACGACCCGATCGAGCCCGATCCCACGCGACGCCTTGACCAGGACGACATCGCCGTCGCGGAGCCGCGGCTCCAGCGTGTCGAGCGCGGCCTCGGCGTCGGGCACGAGATGGATCCGCGAGCGATCGAGACCCGCCTCGACCGCGCCGTCGGCGATGCCGACGGCGTCGGCGCCCACGACGATCAGCAGCTCCGCGACACTGGCGGCCGCCTCGCCGACCGCGTGATGACCGCCCTCATGGGCCTCGCCGAGCTCGAGCATCTCCCCGAGGACCGCCACGTGGCGGCCGGGGAGATCGGCCAGCACCTCGAGCGCCGCCATCATCGAGCCGGGTGACGCGTTGTAGCTGTCATCGATCACGGTCGAGCCACGGAGCCGGACCAGCTCGACGCGGTGTGGCGCAGCCCACCCGAACTCGAGCCCGGTGGCGATCGCATCAAGGTCCATACCGGCCGCGATCCCGACGGCCGCGCCGGCCGCCGCGTTGTGTACCGAAAGGCGGCCGAGCGCCGGGATCGTGACCGGACGTTCGCCGGCCGGCGTCCGCAGCGTGAAGCGCATCCCGGCGGTCCCGCCCGACTCGATGTCGACCGCCCGAACGTCCGCGCCCTCGTCGAACCCGTAGCGCAAGGGCCGCGCCACGGTGCGCCGGTCCATCCGATCGACGATCGGGTCATCGGCATTCAGGACCGCCGTGCCCGAGGCGGGGAGCGCCTCGAGCAGCTCGCCCTTCGCCCGCTCGATCGCCTCGAGCGAACCGATCCGCGACAGATGGACGGCCTGGACGGCGGTCACCACCCCGATCGACGGGCGGGCCATCGCGGCGAGGTCCGCGATCTCACCGGATGTGTACATGCCCATCTCGAGGACGGCGGCTTCGTCCTCCGGGCCGAGTCGCAAAAGCGTCAACGGCAACCCGATCTCGTTGTTCTGGTTGCCCTCGGTCTTGAGGGTGCGCCGCGTCGCCCCCAGGACGGTCGCGACCGCCTCCTTCGTCGAGGTCTTCGCGATGCTTCCTGTGATACCGACGACGAGCGGGTCGAACCGCCGACGCCACGCGGCGGCGACAGCGCCCAGCGCGGCGAGACCATCGGCCACCCGGACGATCGTGAGATCGCCATACGGCCGGACATCGTCGACCTGGCGCATCACGAGGAGTGCGGCTGCGCCGCGCGCGACGGCATCGTCGAGATGGAGATGGCCGTCCGTCCGCTCGCCCGGTAGCGCGGCGAACATGTTGTCCGGATGGACGAGCCGCGAGTCGACGGCAGCGCCACGGATCGGGCGTTCGGATCGGGCGAGCAGCCGGCCCCCGGTGATCCGGACCAGGTCATCGGCAGTGAGCGCGACGGAGGGGTCGATCGGCGTCCCCCGCGTCGGGTCGTCGCTCACGAGGGCGAGTGTCCCATAGCCCTCGGTCACCGGTCCGTCACGGGGATCGGATCGGCGACGGTCCGATGCTGGAGGAGGTCCGGCGTGGTGATGGCGTTCGTCGCGATGCGTCGGAACAGCTCGAACGACATGACGGGCATCTCCAGGTGGCCGAGGCGTGCGATCGTCGGGCGCCCCTCCTCGATGCGGACCGCCACGACGAGATCCGGGGTGCCGGCCTCGCGGCTGATGTATCCGACGAACGAGTAGTTGAAGAGGTTGTGCTTCCACTCCTTCTTCTTCGCGTCCCAGATCTGGGCCGTGCCGGTCTTCCCGCCGACGTGATAGCCGGGAACGAGCGTCCGATCGCGATAGAAGTCCACCTCCTGCACGACGTGATCCATCATGTGGAGGAGGGTCTTGGAGATCTTCTTGGGGACGAGCCGGCCCTTCTGCGGCACCGTGACGTCGCGCGATCCGACGCCGCTCACCACGTGCGGCTGGATGGCCATGCCGCCGTTGAGGAGCGTCGCGTAGGCGGTCGCGAGCTGGATCGGCGTCACCGCCACGCCCTGCCCGAACGCCCCATTGGCGAGGTCGATCTCTCCCCATGGCTTCACGTTCGGGTCACGGACGTACTGGCTGCCCGACGCCTCGCCGGCGACGTCGATGCCGGTCTTCTGGCCGAAGCCCAGGGTGCGCCACGTGTCGTAGAGCATCGTCGCCGACTGCTTCGTCGACTTGGACAGCCCCAGCGCGACCTTGGCGGCGACCACGTTGCGCGAATACGCGACGCCGTCCTCGAACGTGATCCAGCCCATGCCCTTGTGGTCGGCGTTGTCGATCTTCGTCGTGCCGTGATCAAGCCGCAGGGTCCCCACGTCCTTGATCCGCGTCGTCCGCGTCACCGTGCCAGCCTCGAGCGCCGTGACCGCGGTCATCATCTTGAAGACGGACCCGGGCTCGTAGACGCTCGACACGACGGGATCGATGAAGCGCTGCGGCGTCTCCTTGGCGACCATCTTGTAGTCGTTGGCGTCGTACGACGGGTACGTCGCCTCGGCGTACACCTCGCCGGTGTACGGATCCATGACGACGGCGGAAACGCTCTTCGCCGAGTCGGCGATCCACGCAGCGAGCAGCTCCTGCTCGAGGGCGAGCTGGAGGCTCGCGTCGACCGTGAGCCTGATGTCCTCGCCGATCGTGCCCGGTTCCTCGACGACTGATGTCTCCGGCATCGCCCGACCGTTGACGTCGCGCTGCGCGACCATCACTCGCGGTGAGCCCGCCAGCGTGTCCTGGTAGGCCTGCTCCACGCCGTACTGCCCGACGTTCTCGCGATTGACGAACCCGAGGAGCTGGGCGGCCAGCGTGGAGTCGGGGCCGCCGCCGGACTGCGGATAGACACGCTCCGGCTCGGCCTCAAGGGACACGTCCTCGATGCGCTTCTCGCGGAGCGCCTGACGGATCATCTCCGACACC
This sequence comes from Patescibacteria group bacterium, assembly GCA_035606295.1. Taxonomy (GTDB): domain Bacteria; phylum Chloroflexota; class Limnocylindria; order Limnocylindrales; family CSP1-4; genus SPCO01. The sequence goes on along the minus strand of DATNFQ010000182.1, from coordinate 10 downwards.
GACGGTTCGA